>NZ_JAUBWA010000100.1:0-28154 GCF_036702825.1 Microcoleus sp. A003_D6
GCTACTGGTTCGCGGATGCCGTCGATGTCCACTGGAGGGGCAGCGATGAAGGCGATGATGTAGCAGATGGTGGCGCTCAAGAGTGTTGGAATCATCAAGACGCCGAACCAACCGATATAAATACGGTTGTCTGTGCTTGTGACCCATTCACAAAAGCGTTCCCAGACGTTGGCGCTTTCGCGCTGCTGTAAGGTTGTTGTCATGGTTTTATGATTGCTGTATTTGGTTGTCAATGTTCGGATGATGTTTCTATTATTAACGGTATTGTTAAGGTTTGTAAAGGGGTGTAACGACAGTTAAACTGATGACTGCGATTAGGAAAGCTGATGAAAGGACAGATGGGCGATCGCCCGCGCGCGAAAAGATATGCCAGCCTGCACGCGCGGCGCACCTCAACCCTAACGAACGGGAGCGATGGGAAGTGGAGAAGGTAGAGGAACAGGAGCGAGGGTAGGTGGAGAGACCGGCCTGCGAGGAGGTGGAGCACTGCTGAACTGCTGGAGTTGCTGCGGGGTGAGCGATCGCAAAATTCTCAGTCCGAGAGTGTCTCGGGAAATGCTTAAAGCGTAGGATGGCTCCAAATACGGGCGGAAATTTGATTTGTTGTTCAAATAGCTTTCCATGAAAGCTAGGCTGAGTCCGCTGAGGTAGCGGCGGGCTAAAGCAGGTTCGGGCCCGATGACCTGTGGTGGTGGCAGAAATACGCTTTGAGGCGAGTCCTCGATCGTTGAGAAGTGAGTCCCGTTGTTCATCAGTACCAGATATTTGTTGGGCGATGTCAGCCAAGTGAACGGTTGAATTTGTTCGAGCAAAGCTGGGGCGACTGTATCGGCGCTGCCTGCGACTACCATGACTGGGATTTTGATTTGGCTGAGGTTTGTTTCGCCGAGAATGCTGCTGACGATCGGGTTGACGGCGATCGCAGCTTTGACGCGCGGGTCGCCGAAATTGTACTGGTTGCGCTCTAGGCCCCGGGCGCCGCACTGCAACAGCAGGGAGAGGTTCCAAGTGTCGTTTTCGTCGAGCCGGCAATCTTGGTCTAGCTGTGCAAAATTAATCCCCGCCCCGGCTAATGCTAAAGCCGTATAGCCGCCGAAAGACTGGCCGATGACGCCCACTCGCTGCAAGTCGAGCTGCCCTTGGTAAGTCGGATCGGTTATAGAAAGTTTGGTTAAATAATCCAGAAGGTCTTTGATGTCGAGGGGGCGGTTGACAAATTCTGCTGGTTCTGCTACATCCTTGGCTCTGCCTGTTACTAAGTTTTGGATTTGTTGGGCGTTGCTGCCTGGGTGTTCGGGGACGGCGACGGCAAAGCCGTAGGAGGCTAGGTGTTTGGCTAAATACTGGAAGGAAATGCGATCGGAACCTAAACCGTGGGAAATTACTACGACAGGGGCCGGTTGCGGGCTGCCCTGCGGCAGGTAAATGTCCATATCAAAGGTGCGAGGGCGATTTGGACTCGTCACAGTTACCGAGGATTTTTTCCAAGTATAGGGGCCCGGTAGCTGGGGCTGCTGCATTTCGGCGGGCGGTATGGCAGGTTCTGAGGCTGCTTCTGCTTCCGACAACTGGGCGACTCCGGCGATCGCCTGATTGGAACGGTTGATCAGCGATGTCAGTTTGTCGGCGATATCCAAGCCGCGGGCGATGTCAATCCTGATGCCGTAAGTGGGGAATTTCCGCAGCACGTTGAGAATTGTCAGACCTTCTGAATCTGAGGCTGCTAAAATCAGGGCGGCTCGGATGGCATAAAATCCGGGCTGCCGAGCTTTGGTTTGAATTACTCGGCCCAAGCGTTTCAGCAGCACTTCTCCTTGAGGCGTGTAGAGGAATTGGGCGATCGTCACGTTGCTGATTTCAGCTTTCGCTTGCAGGGCGCTGCGAATCTCCGCTAGCTGTGCTTTGTTGGCGTACTGAGCGAAGCCGTCCAAGTTCGAGTCTATTTTGCCTTCTTTGGCGAAGAGTGCCAGGGATTCGATGGGAACTGATTCTTCTAGCGGCCCGTAAGTTACGTAAATTCGTTCTGCTCCCCAAGCTGGTGCGGCGGTGCAAACAGCCGTGAATGCAAACAATCCTAGGTATTTTGGGGCGATCGACCGCCGAGTGCGAATGGCAGCAGTAGAGAGACTCGGAAACAGACAGTTCATAACTTTCACACCTAGGACTTCTAATTAATTAGTCGGTGAAACGATGTAAATTGTTTCGCCAAGATTTAATGACGAAAAATCGATCTGTTGCTTGGGAAATTAGGTTATGGTGGGAAGCATAGCCTGAGAGTAATTTTCTGACCTGAGAAGACTAGCTGAAATTTTAAATTCAACGCCGAGGGGTCACACCTACTGGAATGCCCATTGATTATTTTTTCAGCTATGCAAGATATTTTCGATCGAGTTTGTAACTACAGTCTGAGTGAGAGAATTTATTATGTTCAATGCAACTGCTATCCTGATTGACGCTTTTGTGCAAGAGCTACAGGCCGGCTACCGCCGCACCTACGGCAAGTACAAGCCTGACTACCCTGAAATTATTGCCTGGGCGGGGACTATGGCTCTGGAAAATATCGCTAACTGCGATGCTTTGTACCACAATGTGGAACACACAATGCTCGTGGCTTTGGTGGGACAAGAGATTCTCCGGGGCAAACATATTCGCGAAGGGGGAGTGTCGCCGGAAGATTGGCTGCACTACCTGATTTCGCTGCTGTGCCACGATATCGGCTACGTGAAAGGTGTTTGCCGCCAAGACCAAGAAGCTGTGGGACTCTACGCTACGGGGATTGACGGGGGCATGGTTTCTGTGGCGATCGGCGCCACTTCTGCCAGTTTAACTGCTTATCATGTCGATCGAGGAAAACTCGTAATTGACGAACGCTTTGGCGGCCACACATTAATTGATGCCGAACAAATCAAGCGCAATATTGAATTGACTCGCTTCCCAGTTCCTGCTAGCGAAACTCATCAAGACAGAAACAATTATTCTGGACTCGCTAGGGCCGCCGATTTGATCGGTCAGTTGAGCGATCCCAATTACCTGCGAAAAATAAGTTCCCTGTTCTACGAATTTGAGGAAGTCGGCACTAATAAAATCTTGGGCTACAAGTCTCCAGGAGATTTGCGGCAAAATTACGCCAAGTTTTATTGGAACGGAGTTTTCCCCTACATTCCAGCAGCTTTGAACTACTTGGAATTGACCCAGGGAGGCAAACAAATTATTGCCAACCTCTATGCTAACGTGTTTCAGGTAGAACACGCTGAACCGATCGCTTTCAACAAGACAAACGCTCAAGAATTAATAAAATCCCGCGCCAATGGCAACTTGAAGGGCGAAAAAGATAGTGAGAATCTTCAACCTTCCATGTCCGGAGATCGCAATAAATTTACGGAGTTTCCCGACCTAAATTTGTGATTGAGTAACCAGCCTTGCACTGAAGCCAATCGAGCGACTCAGCAACTAGGTTAAAATATTTTAACCTAGTTGCTGAGTTGCTTTTTTTGATATAATATAGCTAATACAGGACTAAGGCACGCGTGTCACACTCAAATCGAATTGTAGGGTGCGTCAGACGAAGTTAAGAAACGATTATCGAGGGTTTCCAGTTCTGACGCACCTTACTAATTGTGCCAGTTGGCATTACTTAGTCCTGTAATAAATCCTTGTTTGTTAGGGAGATGTAGGTCATGGCAACCAACAACATAGAAGTCGTTTTTAGCTTTGATACAACTGGCAGTATGTATCCTTGCTTGACGCAAGTTCGTCGGAAAATTAAAGAGACGGTAACGAGACTGCTCGATGAAATTCCTGGCATTCGCATTGGCATTATTGCCCACGGCGACTATTGCGACGCTGACAGCACTTACGTCACTAAACACCTCGATTTGTCGGGCGATGTCGGCACGATTTGCAATTTTGTTCAAAATGTAGAGCCAACTGGCGGTGGCGATGCTCCAGAATGTTATGAATTAGTCTTGCACGAAGCTCAGTCACTTTCTTGGACTCCAACTAATTCTAAAACATTGGTACTAATCGGCGACGACATCCCGCACGCACCCGCTCAAACTCCTCAAAAACTTAACTGGCGTCAGGAAGTAGATAAGTTAGCACAGATGGGGATTACCGTTTACGGCATCCAAGCTCTCAACCGCCAGCACGCTACTTTATTTTACAAAGAAATAGCCGAAAAATCTGGCGGTTTTCACCTCAATCTCGACCAATTTTCCTACATCACAGATTTCTTTTTAGCAGTTTGTTACCAACAGTCATCTAACGAACAACTACAAGCTTACGAACAAGAAGTTGTCAGTGAAGGTCGCATGAATCGGGGATTAAACAAGATGTTTGATACCATGCTGAAGCGGGAAAGCGCCGCTGTTTACGAATCTGCCCAATTGCGAGCCGTAAAACCGGGGAGATTTCAGATTTTAGAAGTAGACAGCGAGATTTCAATTAAAGCTTTTGTTTTAGAGAATGGTTTGGCTTTTAAAACCGGGCGCGGGTTTTATGAGTTTACTAAAACAGAAACTATCCAAGGTAAGAAAGAAATTGTGCTGATGGAACGTTCGACAGGGGATTTGTTTGAAGGAGAAGCCGCGCGAGAAATGTTGGGTTTGCCAATGGGCGAGACTGTTCGCATCAAACCGAGCAATCTAGAAAAGTATGCGGTTTTTGTGCAAAGTACCTCGGCAAATCGCAAGCTGATGGGTGGAAGTCGTTTCCTTTATGAAGTTGAAGATTGGGATCGTTAATCAATCTTAAAAGTCCAAACTACAACCGCAGATCCATGCAGATAATGCTAAAATTTCTATTGTCTGTGTTTATCCTATACATCTGCGGTTAAAAAATATACACTTTTAAATTAATATGCAACCCGAAATTGAACAGCAAATTAAACAGTTGAGGCAGCAGCTACAGCAGGCTAGCTATGCTTATTATGTTCTCGATGCGCCGACTATGCCAGATGAGGTGTACGATCGCCTTTATCGCCAGTTGCAAGACTTAGAATCAGATTATCCGGAATTAATTACTGCCGAAAGCCCGACTCAGCGGGTCGGAGAACAGCCTGCTACTCAATTTTTTAGCGTCAAGCACAATATTCCTCTCTACAGTTTGGAAAATGCTTTTAATTTTGAGGAATTTGCTAAATGGCAGGAACGCTGGCAAAGGGTAGCACCCCCCCTAACCCCCGGTCAAGGGGGAAATGCACCCCCCCTAACCCCCCCTTATCAAGGGGGGGGACAAGAGGGAATTACGCCTTCTAAAGATGGAAATGCACCCCCCCTAACCCCCCCTTGTCAAGGGGGGGGACAAGATGGAATTTTACCTCCTCTTAGCAACGAGAAAAACAAAGAAATTACTCCCCCCCTTAGCAAGGGGGGGTTGGGGGGGGTTTCCTATGTTTGCGAGTTAAAAATTGACGGTTCTGCTTTAGCGTTAACCTATGAAAATGGGGTTTTAGTTCGCGGTGCGACGCGGGGAGACGGCATTTCAGGAGAGGACATTACTCAAAATGTCAAGACTATTCGCTCGATTCCTTTAAAGCTTAATTTAGATAATCCGCCACCGATTGTAGAAGTGCGGGGAGAAGCTTTTTTGTCCTTAGCTGTGTTTGAGGAAATTAATCGGGAACGGGAAAAAGCGGGGGAACAATTGTTTGCTAATCCTCGCAATGCTGCGGCGGGTACGCTGCGACAGTTGGATGCTAAAATTGTGGATAAGCGAAAGTTAGATTTCTTTGCTTATACTTTGCATTTTGATGAGGGTAACGAGGGTAAAAAGCAGTGGGAATCGTTGGAATTGTTGCAAGGAATGGGGTTTAAGGTGAATCCCGATCGCAAAATTTGCTATGCTTTGGAGGAGGTTCGCGAGTATTACGAATATTGGGATACTGAACGGCGGAATTTGCCTTACATGACGGATGGGGTTGTTGTTAAGATTAATTCGGTCTTGCTGCAACGACAACTTGGTTTTACTCGGAAGTTTCCGCGTTGGGCGATCGCCCTGAAGTATCCCGCGGCCGAAGTGCCTACAATTGTGGAAGCTGTCACCGTGCAAGTAGGGAGAACCGGGGCTCTGACTCCAGTTGCGGAACTCAAACCGGTGCAGTTGGCTGGAACGACGGTTTCGCGGGCTTCTCTCCACAACAGCGATCGACTTTCCGAGCTAAATCTCCACATTGGCGATACTGCGATCGTCAGAAAAGCTGGAGAAATTATACCAGAAGTTGTGCGAGTTTTGCCGGAACTTCGCCCCCAAAATGCTCAACTTTTCCAAATGCCTAGCTGCTGTCCCGAATGCGCGCAGCCTGTAGTTCGTGAAAAAGGGGAGGCCGTTACTCGCTGCATCAATACATCTTGTCCGGCGATTTTGAGGGGTTCGCTGATTCATTTTTGCAGCCGGGATGCTCTTGATATTAACGGTGTTGGGGAAAAGTTGGTGCAGCAGATGGTTGATAGCAATCTGCTAAATTCTGCGGCGGATTTGTATGATTTGACTGCGGAAAGATTGATGAGTTTGGAACGTATGGGCAAGAAGTTGGCCGAAAAATTGGTAAGTGCGATCGCCCAATCGAAAAATCAACCTTATTCGCGGGTACTTTACGGTTTGGGCATCCGCCACGTCGGCAGCGTCAACGCTCAATTGCTGACAGAAAGGTTTGCAAATGTGGAAGAGTTAGTAGCGGTATCGGCGGCAGCGATTGAGGGCGTTTACGGCATCGGGCCGGAAATTGCTCAATCGGTTTATCAGTGGTTTCGAGTTCCGGCAAATCAAAGTTTAATTGCACGGTTAAAAACTGCGGGATTGCAATTGCAGTCAGAAGTTAAAACTCAGAATTCAGCAGGCAAAAATTTACAATTGGCTGGCAAAACATTTGTACTTACGGGAACTTTGCCCACTTTAAAACGAGATGAAGCTAAAGATTTGATTCAAAAAGCAGGAGGTAAAGTCACAAGTTCCGTGAGTGCTAAAACTGATTATGTGGTTGTGGGAGAAGATGCGGGTTCTAAGTTGGAAAAAGCTCAAGCTTTGGGAATCGAAATACTTTCGGAAGCTGAGCTTTTAGAACTGCTATCGAAACCATAAATGATTGGTGAAAGTCAATATATCTCTCTTTGCTCTTTCTCTGCGCCCTCTGCGGCCTCTGCGGTTCGCAAAAAAAAGCTGATTCACTTTGGCAGTTTTCAAAGAACATCGCCAACAATTCTATTGCGCTAGGTGCAAAATAGCCGATCCTCTTCGAGGGCTCCGCTAACGCGAATTGCGCAATACCTCAAAAGGAATAGAAATCGCGATCGCACTCCGTCAATATACATACTTCCCCGGCGGTGCTGGGGGAATCGGTTGTCGGGACAGGCTAGTTTTGCTAAAATTTGATAAAGTCTGCAAGAACGATCGACCGCGATAGCTCGTAACTGCAAGCTTAGGCAAGTCCCCGCAATCACAGGAGATACATTATGTCGGAAATTCCAACAGAACAAACACAAACAAACTTGACAACTCCAGAAATAACTACCGAAAGCTCAATTTCGGGAGTGGAAAACGTGAAAAATAGTTTGGGAAACGTCCTAAATAGTTGGAAGTTGAAAGCAGGATTAGCCGTTGCTGTACTTTTGGGAGTTTTGCTATTTGCTTTCTACTGGCAGCATATGATTGCAGTGGCAGGTATGAAGAGTTGGGCGGCTCGATCGGGCGCTAGAGCGATCGAATGTATGGTAAGAGATACTAATAACGACGAGTATGTCAGTTGCAGCGCCCTCCTCGACCAGCAGATTGTCCCTCTTGAGTGCAGTTCGAGTTTGTTCAATATCGGCTGTCGAGTCAATTACGGAACTGCGACACCTAATTTGAAACAGCTTGGACCCAGGGCTGCTCTTTTCAAATAATTTTTGACTCTCTCTGACCGAAAGACGGATACAATCCCCGACAGGAGTCGCGGTGAGAAAAAAAGTTTGGACGTTCGTTCAAGCCCCCAGATTCATCTGTGGGGTTGTATTTAAAATCTAAAATTTAATTAATTGCTCATCACAACCCATCATCAAACCTCTTAGTAGTGAGGACTCAATTCCTCATAAAACTCGCTTATACTTTAGTCCTCATTACCACCTAGAATAGACCTCTTGCAAAAATTCTTTTAATCAAATTTTGGAACGGGCAAGATGCCCATTCCACAAGAAAAAAAATTTTGTGGGATGGGCATCTTGCCCGTCCTAGTTATTTTTGCAAGAGGTCTAATGGTTAATTTTACCCAACACGAGCTAAAGTATGGCAGCTTACCAAGGACTTCCAATTAGAGTGAAACTGCTCCAGTAATAAGGATGAGAAAAATCTTGGTTTTCTTGTTGTAGGTTAGTCGGTAAATTCAAGTTGCCCGCTGTTGTCACTAACTGCCCGTTTTCGATCCGAACTTTACGAGCAATCATCGCCTGTTGAGCAAGTTGCAAAGTTTCTGCCTTTATTGCGGCTCCTCGCAACTGGTGGTAAAATTCGCTCATCAGCCCCAAAGTTCCTCCATCGTCAACATACCACAAACTCCCTAAAGCAGATTTTGCGCCGGATTTTACTGCTAAACCTCCAAAACCTAACTCTGCTTCCCGATCGCCCAAAGCAGTTCTGCAAGCACTCAATACTAACAAGTCTACCTGCGGATTGCGCCAATTTAAACTCTCCATGCGATCGAGCTGCAATTGAGAATTCCACATTTCAATGTAAGAATTGCTCGGTTTTCCCGGTTGGAATTCAGCGTGGGTGGCGAGGTGAACGATCCGAAATCCTCCCTTGGCGTGTTCCGAGTTGAGATTATCTAAAGTGAAAGTGGAATTGAGGAAAGATGGCCCGTGCCACTGAGCCGAAATCGCCTGCAATTCGATCGGCACACTGGGCAAGGGCTTTTTATCCACAAATTCTGACCGTCCCATTGCTAGCACTGTTGCGTCTCTAACTGCTTTATAATCGCTATCAATCAAGCTGAAACTCGGAATTAGACTAAAACTGTATTTTTCAATCAAGAAGCCTTTACCGTCGTGTAAAGCGGCAAAGGGCAGGCTCCGCAATCCCGGATCGACTGACAGCAACAAAGTCTGAATTCCTAAGTTTTGTAAGTCTTTTTCTAGGGGTGCGATCGCCCATTTATATAATTGCTGGGCGGCGGCTAGATAAGTGGTAGTAGCGCGTTTTGCGGGATTGGTGATTTCATTGCGAAACTCCTTGACGGCGGGGAATAAAGCTGCTCTGTTGGCTTCTGGAACGCTGTAGTGAATTGGCCGCCCCACGGGAGGAACTAAAATTAGTTCCAGTCGATCTTCTCGCGAGACTATGTAGATAATACCAGACCGCTTGCCGGTTTGCTGTTCGATATTTTTTAAAGTTTGTTGGAAGGTCGCAATCATGACTTTTTGGTCTGGGAGGTTGGCTTTTACCCCCAGGTATTCTCCAAATTCTTGATTCCTGATTTCTTCGATTCCCCAGAGTGTTTCCTGTATGTCGTTACCTTCAAAAAGTCGATCGGGAGACGGAACATATCCCAGAACTAAATTAGAAGTAGGGTTGACTGTTGGTTGTGTTGATTCTTGTGATGAAGGTTGTACGATGCCGGGGGGTAATTGACTGGTGATACTTCTATCGATGGTTAAAACTCGATCGGCTACACCGCCAGGATTGTCTAGCGGTGGAATTCTGGGGCGTTGAAAGTCTTCTGAATCAAAGGTTGAGGATTCTGGTTTCGATGCGGATGCGGTGGCTGCTGTCACAGGTGCGGGCTCTTGTATTTCCGTAGGAGCGATCGCATTTAATTCTGATACTAACTCTATTTGCTGCGCGGCGATCGGAGTCGGAGTGACACTCGGAGTCGGAGTTGGAGTGACAACTGGAGTCGGAGTGACACTCGGAGTCGGAGTCGGAGTGACAACTGGAGTCGGAGTTGGAGTGACAACCGGAGTCGGAGTGACACTTGGAGTCGGAGTCGGAGTGACAACCGGAGTCGGAGTGACACTCGGAGTCGGAGTTGGAGTTACTACTGGAGTCGGAGTGACACTCGGAGTCGGAGTCGGAGTTACTACTGGAGTCGGAGTGACACTCGGAGTCGGAGTCGGAGTTACTACTGGAGTTGGAGTGACACTCGGAGTCGGAGTCGGAGTGACAACCGGAGTGACACTCGGAGTCGGAGTTGGAGTTACTACTGGAGTCGGAGTTGGCGTTGGGTCGATCGCGTCGTCAGTCGAAAACGCAATATTACCAACACTATTAGAACGCGGAAACGACTGCGATGTAATGCTAGATTGTCCCGTTGTAATTGCACCCGCCGTACCGTTGCTAGCAGCATCTCCCACCACAAACGGTTGAATCGGCGTCCCTCCATCTCCCCCAGCGTGTGTAATTGCGATATTTCCGCTACCTGTGCCACCAGCAGTAGAAATGCTAGCAAATCCCGTCGGCGAAAAAGGTGTTGAAAAAGCACCTGTAGCGCGGAAAAAATTGCCTGTTATTGCTGTGACATCGCCGCCGGTGCCGCTAGTGCCGCCTTGGGCATTGATAAACTCTACTTGAATATCGCCGATCGGATCTAAGAACACATTGCCTGCATTTCCCACTGTACCGCTAGAGTTAATTTGTCCCGCCGTAATTGAAGTTGTCGCCTTAACAGTGATGTTAGCGCCAACATTTCCCGATGTATTCAAATTCCCTGCTGTGAAATTGTTACCGCTTGTAAATAGAATTTCTCCGCCATTAGTAGTAATATTTTTAACACTTATATCGCCCTTGGCAGTAATATCGACTTTGCCGGCGGTGACATCTCCCGATAAATTGACTTGTTCCGCGTTCTGTGCTGTCAATTGTTGCGCGTTAATTGTCGAGTTTCCTGTCACATTGCCAGCATTTTCGATCGCCAGATTTCCTAACTTGCTAGTGGCGCCCACCGCACCGTTGAAAGTTATGCTGCCGCTACCGGAGGCTAGAGTTAAGTTGCGGGCATTAATGCTGTCACTGTCGATCGCACCAAAAGCAATATTTCCCCCTGCGGTACTAAATACCGCATCCTTTGTCAAAACCAAAGCATTGCTAATATTAATATTGCCGTTATTCGCCGTAACATTCCCGCCTAATTTAGTAGTGACAGCCGCAACATTAAAACCAGAACTGCTTTTAACATTACCGATAATTTCCGCATTCGATGCAGTAACATTCAAAACAGATAATGGCGTTGTTTCGCCGATATTTCCTTGCAGCAGCACATTACCATTTGCGGCATCTAAGTTCAACAAATGATTGCCGTCTATCGCACCAGTTATCTTAATATCTCCGCCGCCGGTACTGAGATTAATATCGTTGCCGAGTTGGACATTGCCGTTAAGGGCGATCGGATTTTTATTGGTATTGATGCCATAATTTAAATTAATTTTGGAAGCGTTGAGAGCAATGCTGCTGTTGTCATTGCCGGTAAGAATGCCATCAAGTGCGATCGTACCAGTTCCCGTTTGAATATTTACTGGGTCTAAAAATGTGAGATTAGAGGGAATACTAATATTGGCGCTGCTATCCGATCGCCCGATCGCGATCGAGCTAAATCCATTTTGAATCAAATTAAGTTCCGATGCAGTCAAATCTAAAGCGCTAGTATTGTTATCAGTTCCGCCAACAACAATATTTTGTCCTGCTGTTGCGGGTTGCAGCGTTAGCACGCCACTACCCGAAACATTCCCAGAAAAATCAATTTCACCTGCCGTTAAAGTCAGCGGGTTACTACCTGCCGATAAACTAGAACCGAAAGCAATAGTTGCATCTCCGAGTGTAAAATTTACAGGAGCTTTTAATGTCACCGGCCCGCTAAAACTAATGTTATCATTAGTTGTGGTGATATTTCCGCTAACCGCAACAGTTCCCCCACCATCTTGAATAAATGCACCGTCCAAATTCAAGTTTGTCTCAATATTCAGATTTACCTTATTGGCAATTGTAAGCGTGCCACCATTGGTGGTTGTTACAGTTCCTTTGAGATTAACATTGTCAGCAGAAATACCGAGATTGCCAGCTACGTCAACTGTATTGTTGAAAGTAATGTCGCTGCCTGAAAGAACCGAGTTTTTGGCAACAGTGACAGCATCTGCATAAGTTTGACTGCCTGTTGTAGTGACATTGCCGCCTAAAGAAATCTTGCTGTTGGCAGTTAAATTAGTGAGAGGAGTTGTTTCGCCGATCGCACTTGTGAAGGTAATATTACCGCTAGCCGCTTTCACAGTCAAATCGCTGCTACCGTTCACTGTATCGTTAAAAGTAATGCTGTCACCTGAAAGAATCGGATTGTTGGCAATTGTCACTGCATCTCCGTAGATTTGACTGCCGGTTGTCGTGACATTTCCCTTCACTTGAGTTGTGCCGCCAGCATCTGTGGTTAAACTTGCGGCATTGACTGTTTGATTAAATGCGGTTGTGCCTGTAGAATTAGCTGTTAAATTGCCGATCGCACTTAAACTCCCAACTGCACCGTTGAATGTAACATTACCGCTAATAGCCTTCGCCGTCAAATCGCTGGTGCCGTCTACAGTATTATCGAAAGTAATGCTGTCACCTGAAAGAATCGGATTGTTGGCAATTGTCACTGCATCTCCGTAGATTTGAGGGCCAGTTGTAGTGACATTTCCCTTGACTTGAGTTGTGCCGCCAACATCTGTAGTCAAACTCGCGGCATTGACTGTTTGATTAAATGCAGTTGTTCCTGTAGAGTTAACTGTTAAATTGCCGATCGCACTTGCAGCACCAACTGCACCGTTAAATGTAACATTACCGCTCACCGCGTTCGCCGTCAAATCGCTGGTGCCGTCTACAGTATTATCGAAAGTAATGTCGCTGCCTGAAAGAATCGGATTGTTGGCAATTGTCACTGCATCTCCGTAGGTTTGACTGCCGGTTGTCGTGACATCGCCATTAAGTGTAGTTGTGCCAGCAGCATCTGTGGTTAAACTCGCGGCATTTACTGTTTGATTAAATGCGGTTGTTCCTGTAGAATTAGCTGTTAAATTGCCGATCGCACTTAAACTCCCAACTGCACCGTTGAATGTAACATTACCGCTAATAGCCTTCGCCGTCAAATCGCTGGTGCCGTCTACAGTATTATCGAAAGTAATGTCGCTGCCTGAAAGAATCGGATTGTTGGCAATTGTCACTGCATCTCCGTAGGTTTGACTGCCGGTTGTCGTGACATCGCCATTAAGTGTAGTTGTGCCAGCAGCATCTGTGGTTAAACTCGCGGCATTTACTGTTTGATTAAATGCGGTTGTTCCTGTAGAATTAGCTGTTAAATTGCCGATCGCACTTAAACTCCCAACTGCACCGTTGAATGTAACATTACCGCTAATAGCCTTCGCCGTCAAATCGCTGGTGCCGTCTACAGTATTATCGAAAGTAATGCTGTCACCTGAAAGAATCGGATTGTTGGCAATTGTCACTGCATCTGCATAAGTTTGACTGCCGGTTGTCGTGACATCGCCATTAAGTGTAGTTGTGCCAGCAGCATCTGTGGTTAAACTTGCGGCATTGACTGTTTGATTAAATGCGGTTGTTCCTGTAGAGTTAGCGGTAATATTTCCTAATGCTGTGGTATTGCCAACTGCACCGTTGAATGTCACATTACCGCTAATAGCCTTCGCCGTCAAATCGCTGGTGCCGTCTACAGTATTATTGAAAGTAATGTCGCTGCCTGAAATAAGCGGATTGTTGGCAATTGTCACTGCATCTCCGTAGATTTGAGTGCCTGTGGTTGTCACATTGCCATTTAGTTCTGTTTTGCCACCAACATTAGTGGTGAAACTGGTAGCCGTGACAGCATTAAAGGTAGCTGTACCAGCACTATTGACGGTGATATTTCCTAATGGTGTAGTATTGCCTATTGCCGATTTAACTGAAAAGTTTACTGTACCTGTTTCTACAGTGAGATTGCCGCTGCCATCAATGTTATTGTTAAACAGAATATTGCCACCTGCTGAATTGCCATTGCTGACTAAGACACTATCTCCAACTAAGATATTGCCGTTAATTGTGATATCTTGAGATTGGGTGGTAATATTGCCATTTAAGTTATTAGTTGTAGCATTCAGAGTAATTGAAGCATTATCAGTTCCCGAAATCGATTGATTGGGATTGACAAAAATAGTGCCTTGAGTATTGAAAGTCACAGGATCTGCAAAAGATACTGGCAAATTCTCTACAGTAATATTGCCTGTAGTAGTGTTCCCTCCGAAAACAATGGCACTAAAGCCATTACGCAATGAGGATAAAAACGGTGCTCCTATATCGATCGCCTGTGGATCGTCACCAAGTCCAGCCTGGAAGCGGATTCCGACATTCGGCGAAAACGGCACAATTGAAAAAGTGCCTTTACTCTGGGCGGAACCTGCTCCCGAAAAGCCAATCTCATTGCCACTAATGCTAATATTTCCCGTACCGGGCAATCCATTACCATCAATGCTATTTATCCCAACTTCATTGGGAGTTGCGATCGCGATATCTCCACCGGCACCGGAACTAGAACTAGAATTAACTACTCCTGAGTATGCAAAAATGTTGCCTGTTTTGCCCGTGAGGGTGATGTTTCCGCCATTGCCAGCAGTGGAACTGGAGTTAAGATTGCTAGCATTAATATTGTTGGCACTTAGTGTAATTTGCCCACCATTTCCGGTACTGGATGTGGTATCGATCGCCCCTGCACTCGTATCAATATCGCCATTAGTGCTGGTAAGGGCGATCGCCCGTCCGGGATTTCTCATACTACCAACGGTAATATTGCCTGTAGTTTCAATCGAAAAATCGATCGGATTCTTAACATCGAAAGAATTGATTGTTGTCAGGGAACGCAAACCTGTAGTCTCCCCAATTGGCCCGTTGACATTAATAACGCCTGTTCCCGCACTCAAAACTAGGTTGCCATCGCCGTCAACTGTTCCCCCAAAATTAATGTCACCTGCATTCGTTAACCCAGTATCGAGGGTGACATTAGAACCCGCAGCGAGAGAGACTTTGCCACCAAAGGTAATATTCTGTTCGTTGGTGACAATATTTGCATTTAAGTTAGTGGTTGCAGCATTAAAAGTAATTGAAGCGTTGTTTTTACCTGTAATGTTTCCATTGACTGCAATTGTGGAATCTTGAATTGTGACGGGGTTATTAAAAGTAACGCCAGCGGGGTCAAGAGCGATCGCCCCCGTCCCATCCGTCCGCCCAATCGCCATTTGGGAAAACCCTTTTAACGTGTCGAGTTCCGCCTGAATCAGATTCAAAGGAGGAACGTCAGGGTTATTCTGAGTACCGCCTATGAGAACACCTAAACTCGGTGTCAGCGGCTGTAAAGTAATAGTACCCTTGCCATTGACTTGAGTCGTCCCTAACAGTTGAATTTCATCGCCCGTCAAAGTGACATTGCCGCCTAAAGCCGCGTCAATCACACCGCCGGTTAGGTTAATTGGAATAGAATTGTTGTTAGCCTTTCCCGTGAGGCTAATATTACCCGTTCCCGTAGCTTGCACCGTTACCGGCGTGCCCGTGCCGAAGTAAATGCCGTCGTTGCTAGTTGATGTCCCAACACCGGTACCAATTAAAGCAATATCTCCATCCTGCGATTTTACAGTGCCTGAGTTGAGCCATATCCCTGAATTAGTGCCCGTCCCTGCACCCCCCGTCCCCGTCAACGTCACTTTTCCCACGCCTGCGGTTTGGACTGTAGCGCCACTATCTACATATATACCCTCGTTGATAGTCCCAGCCCCACCGCCTGTACCAGTCAAACTAACATTTCCAGAGAGCGTTCTCACAGCGCCACCCCCAACTTGTATCCCTTGATTGCCATCAGTCCCATTGCCGCCAACACCGCTGAGAGTCACATTCCCGGTGCCTGTGGACTCCACCACCCCTGAACTCAAAATGCCCCTGTTGTTGCCCGCGCTACCGTTACCTGTTCCAGTCAGGATGATATCTCCATTCTGCGATTTTACAGTGCTGGGATTATCAATATTTATCCCTTCATTGTTATCCGTCCCATTTCCCCCCGTCCCGGTGATGGTGACAGTTCCGTTCCCCGTCGTTGACTGCACCGTAGAGTTGGTTATTCTAACGCCGGTGTTTTGGGTTAAAGTTCCAGCACCGTTACCAGCCAGGTTTATATTTCCCCCAGCCTGTACTGTACTGCTGTCAATAGATATCCCTTGATTATTAAATGTCCCGTTTCCGCCAGTACCGTTGAATGTAATACTTCCTGTCCCGATCGATTCCACTGTACTGGTAATAATGTTAATCCCCTTGTTTTTGTTTCCAGTTGCATTACCGCCAGTACCATTGAGAGTAATACTTCCAGTCCCAGCCGTCGTGATTCCGCTGTTAGAAAGAGAAATGCCGTCATTGAAACTGACTCCAGCCAGTCCTTGACCTCTAATAGAAATATTTCCAGTCCCGGCACTGAGGGTGGAACCGGTGAGATCGACTCCGATGGGATTTGCCGCTGTCCCTACTGCTGGGAAATTTGACGGGTTGGTGCCGCCTCCTAAAATGATGTTGCCGCCGTTGGAGTTGATGATAGCATTGGTAATGGCGATCGCCCCTGCACCACTGCCATCTACATCTGCATTCAGGGTGATACTGCCGCCGTTAGCGGTGATATTTTTGTTAACAAGTATGCTGTTATTAGCATTCAGCGTCAGAGAATTACTATTATTCCAACCAACGGGAGCGCTGACTGTAATATCGCCTTGGCTCGGAAAACCCGACGCAGTGGAAATAGTCACATTTCCCAAACCTAGCTGTGTTTGCAGCGTCCCATTATTAATTGTAGAAGTACCCGCCGAGGGCGTAAATGCTCCCCCTGCTAAAGTACCGCCTGCATCCGCACCTGTACTAATAGTAATATCAGTAGGATCTAATAATAAGGTTCCAGCCATGCCAAAGGTCGATCGCAAATCCACCAACCCTTGAAAATCGAGCGATTGCTTTCCCGACACCTCCACAAAGCCGCCATTCCCAGAAAACAAGCCACCTCTGGCCGTAATATTGCCATTAAAGCGAGTAGTTTCATCAGCCCAAACTATCACTCGCCCGCCATTCCCATTACTAATAGCATCTGCATTAATTGTCGAGTCGCTGCTCACAAAAGTCCGCGCAGCATTGGGCACCGTCCCCAAACCCTGATAATCTCCCCCAATCAGTACATTACCGCCGCCGTTAATCCCAGAAGCATCGATATTACCGCCAATAACACCTACTTTTTCACCCAAGATGTTAACGTTGCCGCCAGTGTTGCCAGAGACGTTGATACTGCCGGATGCGATCGCAGTTCCCGCAGTTACCGGCACAGCAACATTCTCCGTCAACACAACTTCACCATTCGGATTTACCGTCAAACCTGTTGCCTGTGCCGCACCTTTTCCAGTCAGCAACTCCGGCAAAGATAACACTGGCTGCGTCCAATTGTTCGGCAGCGAGCTTTGAGTTGCTGTCGGCCCAATTTCCAAGCTCAATAAATTTCCCGCTTGACCGATCCGCACCAAATTGTTACCGGGTACGGCGCTGATGAGAATAGTGCCGCTAGGCGCAGTTAACTGACCCGTATTGACAACCGTACCGCCGAGCAAAGTTAAACTTTGACCTGATGCCACCGTCAAATTGCCTGCATTAACAATACTTCCCCCTGGCAAATTTGTAAACGCAAAACTATTCGGTGTCCCGATTAATGTTGCCCAATTGTTATTGCCGATCGCGCTAAACCACTGATTGTTCCCAAAACCAATCCCTGTCGCCGTAGTAGCATTAAAAGATCCAGGCACGTTGAGACTGGCATTCGGCCCGAAAATTATGCCGGCAGGATTCATCAAAAATAAATTGGAATTGCCTCCCGTAACTTGAATTAAGCCATTGATTAAAGAAGGATTTCCCCCAGTAATCCGCCCCAGAATATTTTGAATATTGGGATTAGTTAAAAAGTTAGCCGTTTGACCTTCGCTAAGACCAAACTGAGTAAAACTATGAAAAAGATTAGCCCGATCTCCGCTGAAAGACCCCCCGGAAATGTCGTAGCGGTTGCCGTTGGGAGTAACAACTGTGTTAGTGCCGTCCGCTGCGGGGGCGATGGGTTGTGAGGAAGCCGAACCCGCCGCTGCACTCAGCCAGCCAACGATGAATAACCATCCGAGTAAATGCAGTCTGTTGGCTGTCATTGTTTTTAAAGATTGTGCTTAAAGTGCGATCGTATCTATCCTATTTTTACTCTTGAAAACTCCTCATGTCAATAAGATCGCCCTGTTTTTTATACCCGAATAATTGGGATGGGAAGCTGAAGGGAATGTAGGTGTTTATAGCCGTTTTCAGTTAAGTGCAGTACAGATGCTCGGGTAGGGACACCGCACTCGGGCCGTGTCCCTAATTTATTAGACCTCTTGCAAAAGTCCTTTTAATCAAATTTTGGAACGGGCTCTCCGGCCCATTCCACAAGAAAAAAACTTTTTGTGGGATGGGCATCTTGCCCGTCCCAGCTATTTTTGCAAGAGGTCTATTCAGGCGCGATCGGGCAATTAAACTGGGTTTCTCGTTTCCACTTTCAGAACTTCCATGACGCAATTACCTTAAGAAACCGGGTTTATGCGTGCGGGAGTGTTGGCGAAAATATGGCGCGCAACGCGAGGCTTAGGGTTGAAAAACCGGAATAATACTAGACCTCTTGCAAAAATCCTTTTAATCAAATTATGGAACGGGCTCTGGGGCCCATTCCACAAGAAAAAAAAATTTGTGGGATGGGCCCCAGAGCCCGTCCTAGTTATTTTTGCAAGAGGTCTACTTACGTAATAATGCGTAAGTACCGCTCGCCTGAATACAGTAGGGACACGGCACTGTGCGGTGTCCCTACTCCAAGTGGCAAAAAACACAGCAAAAATCCCTACTCGCGACCGCCGCTTCCTTCTGCACGCCTGCGATCGGCTTGCAGCCGGCTTTGAGGATTAACTGGCCAACAGCCGAATTTCCCTCAGAAACTTTATATTTTTTTGATAAACTTTACCAAAAATTTACAAAGATTGAGTAAAATTTTTTATGTATTTTTGATAAAAGCTAATATTTGCAAGTCTTGCAGCCAGCTTGAGACCGTTAACCGACACTCATAAATGTAGTAGGTTAGAAATGGAGAATGAATGAAAATCTTGGTGTTACAGACTCAAGCGCGGCACAAGGAGTGTCAGTGAAAACTCTTAGGACAACAAGCATTCATTTACTCTCAGGGCACACTTAGATAATATCGGTCTGTAGAGTAACTGCTGTAGAGTCTCTTTTGCAGCTTTGACGATCGTCCGTTCATATCGCATTCAAGGCGATCGTCTATGCCCGTGACGGGAAAATTGCATTTCCCGCCTTACTACCTAACAATATTGGAGGAATCAGGGTTATGACTACCTTAACGCTAGTCAAAAAAACATCTTTTACAGTCGCCAGCTTGGTAACCACAATCTTGCTAAGCATCTGCACGCCCGTCCGAGCCTTCATGTTTGGCACGAGCGGCATCCAGTTCGATCGAGATACAAATATAAACTTTACATTCGACCAATCTCACGGCAGTTACCAGTCCAGCTTGTGGGTAGCCCAAGCTCAGTCAGCAAACACTGGCTACAGCAACATATCCCGCCTATTTTACGAGACTAAACCCTCAGATGACGGCTCTGCCAACAACTGGCAAGGAACCTTCGGCAACGCAGTCACCTCCGACAACGGCTCGATCGACCAAACTTTCACATTTTTGGAGGATCGAGTTTACGCACTCCTGCTGTGGAGCGACCTCGGCAGTGGCAAGCCCTTCGAGGAATACGTCTCCAGCAGCACCTTTATGAACAGCTCCGAATGGTTTGCCGCCGGCAGCCAATTCAGCAGAACTGACTGTATGGCGACGGGATGCCAGCAAGCCACCTTTGGCGACTTTACCCTCAACAACGACTCCACGGCTCCATTTACAACCGTCAACAATGGCAAGGGCCCAGAGCAGTTTCAATCGGTGACAAAGGCCCAACTCGCTAAGGGTACAAAAATTTCCCTGGACGATGGCGGAAAAGGAGATGACGTTGATTTTCAAAACTTTAGCCTCACGGCTCAGGAAGTCCCCGAACCAATCTCAATTTTGGGTACTGTCCTGGGGATCGGGGCTTTGGCTGCGGCTCGATCGAAAAAAAAGCGACAGCAGCAACCAGAAAAATGACTCTTAACCAGCCCCATACAAATCTAAATAGTGCGTCTGTTCAGTGGTACTCTGAGGAATAGCATTTCTAAATGTTAAGAGTTTTTCCAATATCGGAAAAATAGCATCCTAACAAAGGCACTATTCATGGTATCCACCGCAACAAAAACGAACGTAGGCTACATCACCCAAATCATTGGGCCGGTTGTAGACGTAAAATTCCCAGGCGGCAAACTGCCCCAAATCTATAACGCTCTCACGATTTCCGGCAAAAACGAAGCCGGTCAAGACGTTTCCGTTACCTGCGAAGTTCAACAACTGCTCGGAGACAGCCAAGTGCGTGCAGTTTCCATGAGTACCACCGACGGCTTGGTGCGCGGCATGGAAGTAGTAGATACCGGCGAATCGATCCAAGTTCCCGTCGGAATCCCAACTCTCGGCCGCATTTTTAACGTCATCGGCCAACCCGTAGACAACCTCGGCCCGGTCAATACTTCCGAAAGTATGCCCATCCACCGCAACCCGCCGGCTTTCACCGAACTGGAAACCAAGCCCTCGGTGTTTGAAACCGGGATCAAGGTGATCGACCTCCTGGCCCCCTACCGCCGCGGCGGCAAAATCGGTTTGTTCGGCGGCGCAGGCGTCGGCAAAACCGTGATTATGATGGAACTCGTGAACAATATCGCCAAGGCTCACGGTGGCGTGTCCGTGTTTGGTGGTGTAGGCGAGCGCACCCGCGAAGGTAATGACCTCTACAAAGAAATGATCGAGTCGGGGGTTATTAACGAAGAAGACCGCAGCAAGTCGAAAATTGCCCTAGTATACGGTCAAATGAACGAGCCGCCTGGTGCTCGGATGCGCGTGGGCCTGTCGGCTCTGGCGATGGCCGAATACTTCCGCGATGTCAGCAAGCAAGACGTGCTCCTGTTCATTGACAATATCTTCCGGTTCGTGCAAGCGGGTTCTGAGGTATCGGCTCTG
Source organism: Microcoleus sp. A003_D6 (assembly GCF_036702825.1). Lineage (NCBI taxonomy): Bacteria > Bacillati > Cyanobacteriota > Cyanophyceae > Oscillatoriales > Microcoleaceae > Microcoleus > Microcoleus sp. A003_D6. Next base: position 21,161 of record NZ_JAUBWA010000100.1, read on the forward strand.
TTGGGTCGGATGCCTTCGGCTGTGGGATATCAGCCGACTCTCGGTACGGATATGGGCGACTTGCAGGAACGGATTACTTCGACTACCGAAGGTTCGATTACTTCGGTTCAAGCTGTGTACGTGCCTGCGGATGACTTGACTGACCCCGCGCCGGCTACGACTTTTGCTCACTTGGACGCTACAACTGTGTTGTCTCGCGGTTTGGCTTCCAAGGGTATTTATCCGGCTGTTGACCCGCTGGATTCTACGTCTACAATGTTGCAAGTTAGCGTTGTCGGCGAAGAGCACTACGGTGTTGCTCGTCAGGTGCAGTCAACTCTGCAACGCTATAAGGAATTGCAAGACATTATTGCAATTTTGGGTTTGGACGAGCTGTCGGAAGATGACCGCTTAACCGTTTCTCGCGCTCGCAAAATTGAACGGTTCTTATCGCAGCCGTTCTTTGTGGCGGAAGTGTTTACCGGTTCCCCCGGCAAATACGTCAAGCTGGCAGATACTATTAAGGGCTTCCAGATGATTTTGGCTGGCGAACTTGACGAATTACCGGAACAAGCTTTCTATTTGGTGGGCGATATCAACGAGGCGATCGCCAAAGCTGAAAAAATGAAAGCTGACGCCAAGTAATTTTAGTCATTAGTCATCAGTCATCGGTCATTAGTAATTGGTCATTAGTTGTTAACTGTTAACTTTTAACTGTTAACAACTAAGTGACTGATGATGGCCGACGGCTGACTGATGACTAATTACTAATGACTGCTGACTGCTGACTGCTGACTAATGACTAATGACTAAGGACAATTTATGACATTAACTGTGCGCGTAGTGGCCCCAGACAAAACTGTTTGGGATTCTAATGCTGAAGAAGTAATTCTGCCGAGCACCACAGGCCAATTAGGTATTTTAAGCGGTCACGCTCCGATGATGACGGCTTTGGATACCGGAGTGATGCGCGTCCGTCCCGGCAAGGAATGGGTGTCTATTGCTCTGATGGGCGGCTTTGCGGAAATCCAAGAAAACATAGTTACTATTCTTGTCAACGGCGCTGAAAAAGGCGAAACCATTGATAAAGAAGCTGCTCGTACTGCTTACACCGAAGCAGAAGCTCGTTTGGAAAAGTCCGCTAGTGGCACTGACCAAGAGCAAATTAAAGCCAAGCAAGCAATCAAACGCGCGAGAGCTCGTTTCCAAGCTGCCGGCGGCACGTTCTAGGTTAAGGGCAAGGACATAGTGCTTTTGTATTTCTGGTTTGTATCCCAGTCTAGATCCCCCCTAACCCCCCTTAACAAGGGGAGTAGGGGGTGGGACAAGAATAAGCGTCAAAGTCCCCCTTCTTAAGGGGGATTTAGGGGCATCTGGCATCAGGGATAAACGAGATTTTTCAAGGGTTTTAGACGATTGTTGACACCAATCAACATTGTTGTGTCCCTACTGCGAGAGCTAAACTCCCGCCTCAGACAAGAGAGATTGCATTGTTTCCCAAGATAACCCCTGCTGAAGATAGCGGGGGTTATTTGGATTGTAGGGGCTCTCTACGCGATCGACACTGACAATTTTTGCTCCCGACGGCAAAACTGGCACTTCTGGATCGCTCGCGGTCGATCGCGTCAGGGAGCTAGAAAAGCCTTTAAAAATGGCAATTTCATCGAATTCGCCGTCAATTTGGGCCTTGACGATTAAAACTTCGCGCGATCGTTTTACCGTGTATTGTTCCAAGCGGCGAGCAATAGAGTCAGCCATAGCAAATCTCACTTTCCTGAAATCAGCTATAATATAGCTTAATTTTGCGGCTAATTTCAGAGACAGCCAACTAAATTTTTATTTTTAATTAGACCTTTTTTAAGAGCAGGAAGTAAGCGGGCATAATATAAATACTGTCAAAAAAGTCTGAAACATTTTAATCCAGCAAAACCTACTTATACGATATTTTATGAATCCCATAAAAACTAGGTTTCAATTATCGTTTTCCCTTAAAGATATTATTAAACGCCGTTTTGCTTGGGGATATGCGCTGCTATTTACGCTAGTTTTTTGCTTGAGTTTAGCTCTGGCAAGTTGCAACTCACAGCTCATAAATAACTCTCAAGCAAAAACCCAAAATGAATCCTCAAATTTAACAAAAGTTGTCAGAATCGGCCATCAGCGTTTCGGAGCGCTGTTTTATCTCAAAGCTAAAGGCTCTTTGGCAACCCGTTTAGCAGAAATAGGGTGGTCTGTAGAATGGACGGAATTTGCCGCAGGGCCACCAATTTTAGCAGCAATAGGAAATCGATAAATATATTGGGGATGCGATTATGGCACTATTTCCTGAGTCGGCAGACGATGCTGTTCGCGCAGCGGTGGAAATGCAAAAACAAGTTATTATTTACAACCAGCACCGACAACTAAGCAATTATGCACCGATTGCGATCGGCATCGGTTTGCACGCGGGTAGTTTAATGTTGGGTACAATTGGGGAGCGAGAACGGATGGAAAGTACAGTGATTGCTGATGCGGTGAATCTCGCGTCTCGTTTGGAAGGCTTGACAAAGGTTTACGGGTCGGGAATTCTAGTTACTGAATCAATTTTAGAGCGTTTGGGCGATCGAGAAAAATATAAGTATAGATTTGTCGATCGAGTCACAGTAAAAGGCAAAAACTCTGCCGTGTCGGTGTTTGAAATTTATGATGCTGAAACTGAACAAAGCATTAAACTAAAACAGGAAACTGCTGCTGTATTTGAAAAAGGTCTGGATCTTTATTTCGAGCAAAATTTTAGTAAATCGCAAAAAGTATTCAAGAAGATTTGCGAAACAAATCCTCAAGATAAGTTAGCCGCAACCTACTACCAGCGTTCTCTGAAGAATAGAATGTATGGAGTGTCAGAAGGATGGTCGGGAATAGAAGCTTTGGATGAAAAGTAGTAAAAGTAACATCAAGCTGACGGCAGAAAATTTTATGTATTTATCCGGTTTTTTTACCTAATCTCAGTCATAATATATTCAGACCCAAGCATGGGAACCCAAAATTGGGAGTTTTCCTGAGAGATTTGCCGTCGATCGCGCTGGTTTGAATTCTTCCTCGCATATATTGCGGAAATCTCTGCGAAAAAAAAACTTGATTTCTCGGAAAAATCTCAAGTTTTACAGCGATTCAGGAAGAAACCGAGAATCAAACTTTGCTCCTGCAAGTTTTGTTCAACTACAAAATGGTTTACAATACTTAGCAGCGAGCGGTGCAGCTTCGATCGCTCGTATCAACTGTGTTTTTGAAGCTAAATTAATGTTATGTCAACTCTTTCTATCAAGCGCTTAGTTACCAAACTTGCAGGAAAAGCGACGCTGCAAACTGTACTCATAGTTCCGTTTGTCTTGCAAGTATTTGCAGCCGTCGGTATTGTGGGATATTTATCATTTAGGAACTCTCAAAGAGCAGTTAATGACCTTGCCGGTCAGTTGATGGGGGAGGTGAGCAATCGCATCGAGCAAAATTTGAGAACTTATCTGCAAACTCCGCACCAAATCAATCAAAGCAAGCTGGATGCGGTGAAACTGGGTTTTGTGAACATGAAAGACTTGTCAGCTTGGGAAAAGTATCTGTGGCGGCAAGTGCAATTGTATCCTTATATCAATTTTACGTCGATCGCGAATCGAGATGGAGAATATCGCACCGGCGAAAAGATGTCGAACGGCACTTTATTGATAAACGCCTCGGGCCCGTCTACAGGTTTTGATTTTTATTCCTACAATACTAATAGTGCGGGCGATCGCGCGACAGTAGCAGCCACCGTCAAAAACTTCGACATCCGACAGCACCCTTCCTACACCTATGCGGCTTTAGCAGTCAAACCAACTTGGAGTTCAGTTTATATATCCTTCCTAGAACCCACATTGCTCCTCAGCGCGCTGCAACCAGTTTACAACAGCCAGAAACAGCTAGAAGGAGTATTAATTTCTGCTTTGCGTCTCGACAGTATCGGTCAATTTTTAAACAGCCTCAAAATAGGCAAATCCGGTCAAACTTTTATTATCGAAAGAAACGGCACGCTGCTGGCAACTTCCACACCCGAAAAACCTTTCCGCAGCAAAAACGGTAAAAAAGAATTGTTTAAAGTTACAGAAAGCAGCGACGCAGTAACGCAAACTACAGCTAAATATTTAGAAAGTCACTTTCAAAACTTGCAGCAAATTAGAAAATCGCAGCAAATAAATGTTGAGATAAACGGCAAGCAGAAATTTTTAAAAGTCCTGCCGTTCCAAGACGGCAAAGGTTTAGATTGGCTGATTGTCGTCGTCGTTCCCGAAGCCGACTTTATGGAACAAATCCATGCCAACAACCGAACTACAGTGCTGCTGTGTCTGGCAGCTTTGGGCATGGCAACTGTTCTAGGAATTCTCACTTCTCGCTGGATTATCAAACCTATTTTAAAATTAAAAGATGCAGCAATAGCTTTGTCTGAAGGACAATTTGACAGAACTGTAAAGCTCGATCGTTCCGACGAGTTGGGCGTACTTGCCACTGCTTTTAACAGCATGGCAGCACAACTGCAAGCATCTTTTACTGCCCTAGAAACTAAAAATAGTGAATTGCAGCGGCTCGACCAACTGAAAGACGAATTTTTAGCCAATACTTCCCACGAACTCCGCACTCCCCTCAACGGCATTATTGGTATTGCAGAATCTTTAATAGACGGTGCTACCGGACAACTGCCAGAACCAACAAATTTTAACTTAGCTTTGATTTCATCGTCGGGAAAAAGATTGTCTTCTTTAATCAACGATATTCTGGACTTTTCTCAGCTCAAACACAAAACTATAGAACTGCAAATTAAGTCCGTCGGTATCCGAGAAATAGTCTCTGTAATCCTCACATTATCTCAGCCATTAGTAGGCAAAAAAAAATTGCAGTTGATTAACTCAGTCGCTCCTGAATTGCCGCCAATAGCAGCCGACGAGAATCGCTTGGAGCAAATACTTTACAACTTAATCGGCAATGCGATTAAATTTACCGAAAGCGGCACCGTTGAAATTTCAGCAGAATTGGTAACTGGCCACGAACAATCACCGCCTAATTCCCAATTATCAATTAATGTATCCGATACCGGCGTTGGCATCCCCGAAGATAAATTAGAGCGAATTTTTGAATCCTTTGAACAAGCTGACGGTTCCACTGCTAGAGAATTCGGCGGTACGGGTTTAGGTTTAGCGGTTGCCAAGCAATTAGTGGAATTGCACGGAGGTAAAATTTGGGTATCTTCAACTGTAGGCGTAGGTTCCAAATTCACCTTTACTTTGCCCGTATCTGAAACTCAGCCGGAATTTAGCAGCAGACAGCCGCATTTAATCGAGGTAAATCGCATAATCACTCCTGAATTAGCCCGCCAATCATCTATAAAAAATTCTCAGGTATCACACAATAGCGATTTGCTAGAAAGTGAAAAATTAAAAATTTTGGTAGTTGATGATGAGCCGATTAATATTCATGTCATCATCAACAGTCTTTCTGTAGAAAACTACGACATTACTCAAGCGAGCAACGGCTTAGAAGCTTTAAATCTGATTGAATCAGGATTTAAGCCAGACTTAATTTTACTCGATGTAATGATGCCGCACATGACTGGTTATGAAGTGTGTCAAGAAGTCCGCAAAAAATACTCGCCTTTAGAAATGCCGATTCTGATGCTGACGGCTAAAAATCAAACTACTGACTTGGTAGAAGCTTTTAACTTAGAAGCAAATGATTATGTAACTAAACCTTTTATCAAAAAGGAATTGTTGGCGAGAATTAACACGCAAATTCGCCTAGCCAAACTGAATGCAGCCTACGGCAGGTTTGTGCCGCACGATTTTCTAAGCTTGCTGGAAAAGCCGAGTATTATTGAAGTAAAATTAGGCGAAAATCAGGAAAGAGATATGACAGTGCTGTTTGCTGATATTCGCTCGTTTACGGCGCTTTCCGAAAATATGACACCGCCTGAAAATTTTGCATTTATTAACACTTACTTGGGAAGGGTTAGCCCTGCAATCAGGAAAAATAACGGGTTTATTGACAAATACATTGGTGATGCAGTTATGGCACTGTTTCCTATATCTCCTGAAGATGGTGTGCGAGCAGCAATTGATATGCAAAGAGAAGTGAATATCTACAACCAGCAGCGAGAAAAAAATGGTTTGTGTCCGATCGCGATCGGCATTGGTTTGCACGCGGGCAATTTGATGTTGGGTACGATTGGCGAGCGAGAACGGATGGAAAGTACGGTGATTGCTGATGCGGTGAATCTCGCGTCTCGTTTGGAAGGATTGACTAAGGTTTACGGCGCGGGAATTATCGTTAGCGGTGCAATTATCGATCGCCTGGACGAGCCAGAAAAATATAAGTACAGATTTGTCGATCGAGTAACGGTGAAAGGAAAGACAAATGCTGTGTCGGTGTTTGAAATTTACGATACAGAAACCGAGCAGAGCATTGTACTCAAGCAGCAAACTGCGGAGATTTTTCAAGAAGCTCTCAATTTTTACTACCAGCAAAAATTTGTTGCCGCCCAAAAACTATTTGAGAATATTTTACAAATCAATCCTGGCGATCGGGTAGCAATGCTGTATTTCAAACGAGCTCGCAAGTATCGAATGTACGGAGCGCCGGATGGGTGGTCTGGGGTGGAAACTTCGACGGAGAAATAGGGCGCGCACTACACGCCCTACTCTGTTTAAAATATGGTTGCACAAAGGTAGCTCAGATGAGTGACAGCCCGCTATCAAATCCGTTTTGTAGATAGAGTAATTATCAAAGGCAAACAGCTTTTAGCATCTTTACCGGAAGCCTCACACCATAACTGTACGGCTGTTAGTGCCGGGATGGATAGGCGGATTGACGTAGAGAAAGCGAGTCAATCAATCCACAGTGTAATCCATCCACTCTTGTTTGACACTCCCCGCGCTAAAGCGACGGGGATTCTTAAGACATTTCGGTCTTAATATCCCTATTACTAGGGTTTCCGGGCGCAATCCTTTTGCCAAGA
>NZ_JAUBWA010000101.1:0-28013 GCF_036702825.1 Microcoleus sp. A003_D6
CCCAGAATTCAGCGATTAACTCGCTGTCGCAATCAGAAAGTTGATAATTACTTGCATCATGCTAGTCGTGTGATTGTCGATCATTTGGTAGTGAACCAAATTGGAACGCTGGTCATTGGCAAAAATGCACAGTGGAAAACCGATATCAATCTAGGTAAACAAACAAACCAAAATTTTGTCAGCATTCCTCACTCTCGATTAATTGAGATGTTAGAATACAAAGCTCGGTTGGCGGGAATCAATGTAATTGTGCAGGAAGAATCCTACACATCGCGGGCCAACTTCGTGGGTCTAGACCCAATCCCTGTCTACGGGAAAACAGAAAAAGAGCCGATGTTTACTGGTAAGCGTATCAAGCGAGGTTTGTACAAAACATCGACTGGTCAGTTAATTAATTCTGATATCAACGCTTCGTACAACATCCTCAGAAAAGCAATCCCAAATGCGTTCAGCAATGGGATAGGGAGCTGCGTAGTTCAGCCGAGGCGGGTTAATCCGCTCAAAGTAAAAGTGAAGGGGGAGGGGCTTAAAGCCTCCCATGTCTATAAATGACTATACTTTTGCCAGCTATGTAAAGATGTAGCAGCAATAGAACTTACATCTATGTGGATATTCATATCATTATACTTAGTAATGTAAAGACCTATCAAGTTTTGCAAATTGTGCTTTACTCCTCCGAAAGGCCATGCTAACTTAATAATAGACACCCGGACATAAAGAGAAAGGAGGTCGCTATATTTAGAAAGAAAGTTCGAGGATATAGGCATGGTGTCTCCGGTCTAGATTCCCAGGCGCAGCAGAAATTAACCGAACACAACTTGCAATAGTGGCGAACTGCCGATCGAGCAGTCAAGCCAAACCGCAGTCGAGTCAGACTTAGTTGTAGTTGCGGATTAAAAGTAAAGCTGCACAAGTTGTAAACCCTAGTAAGTAAAAGTTCTCAACCGGAAAGACATCTCGTTTGTTAGAAAAAACAAAGCTCTCATATTATTGGGTCTGGTCGCTGTCGATCGGGCCCTACGCTTTTTTATAGGACGATCGCAGCAGGAGAGGGGCAGAGTTCGACTGCATAAATGCTTTTTGCTGAAAAGAAACTTCCCTTGGAGTCGATCGGCGATCGGCGAAGCTTTTGAGTTATATTTTATACATAAGACCGGTGCGATCGCGGCCTCCGCCCAAGCGCTGTGGTATTAGGCGCACTCAAGATGCGATATCATTGAAGATGTCGGTTACTAGACATTAAAACCCACCCGCTGTATAGCAGGGAAGTCTGCGCTCCTCTGAGCTTGCTGCAAGGCAAGGATAGCAAACCCCCATTTGGGGTGACAATACCCGGCTCAAGAATTTGAATCTCAGGATATAAAGGAGTCAAAACTCTAAAAAATCCCCTCCCCGACGCAGGGGTGAGAGTTCAAACAATAAAAGCCCGCCCACTAAAAAAAGCTAGTGCCGCCAACAACTTTCGTAAATCACTAAGCTGTGGAGCATTTAAAATAGTATTGTAGGGTGCGTCAGCCCTATCTTGTTTCCCTTGCTTAGTAAGTGTTCTAGCTGACGCACCCTACAGGCATCGTTAGCGGTTTAAATGTCGAACAGCTTAGCACAGTTATTAAACTCACAATCTCCGGAGATTTCAGGTAAAAGTATGGCCGAAATAACTAAAGAAGAAATGCGGGAACGGCTGGGAAATATCGACCAAATTCGCGATATAATTTTCGGGGCGCAGCTTAGAGAATACGATAACCGCTTCGATAAAATAGATTCCGACTTGTCGATGATGCAGCAAGATATGCAAGCTCGCATCGAACAAGTGAAAACAGCTCTGTCAGCAGAAATGAAGGCGGCAGTTGATTCGTTAGAAAAGAAAGTTAAATCGCTCACCTCAAACACCCAAGAAGAAAGCGCAGATATCCGTCAGCAAGTCGATCGCGTCAACCGGAAATTCTCCAGCAGCATTGAAGCCCTCGACGAGGCGATCGACAATCAAACCAGTTCGCTTCGCAACGAACTCTCCCAAAACAGAGAGCGACTCTCCGAAGAAACTCGCACATTAAAAACACAGGTTTTTGAAGAACTCGACCGGCGCTTTTCCATGCTCAGAGATGTTAAAGTTTCCCGAGACGACATGGCAGAAATTCTGTTTGAACTCGGCATGAGGCTCAAAGGAACAGAATTTGTTCCCGAACTTAAAGGCGTTGCTGATAATAAGTTAAATAACGAATTTCTGTTGCCGGAGCGCCACCATCACGGATAATAACGCATGGCTTCACCGAAAGAAAATCCGGCTGACGAAAATGAGTTAGAGGGTTTTGTTTCTAAACCTGACGAGTCCGCTGCCCGCGCAGCCGCCCAGCTAGAACCGTTGCTGAATCTGTTAGTAGATCTCAAAATTTTTGCTGCTTCCAACCAGCAAAATGCAGAGCCCGAAGGTGACAGCAGCGGCGAAAACGATCGAGCTGGGGATCTCGGCGGGTTGATGGATTTGTTAGGTATTTCTTCAGAAAAGCAAGAGGAAGTTGCAGCGAGTCTGCCCGAAACTGACGATCGCGAACCTGAGTCTACTGATTCGACTGTTGCAGACGAGTTCAAAAGTTTGCTGTTTGCTACTCACAAACTCAACTCTTCAGAACTGGAAAAAAACTATTCCTCGGCTAAAACTATAGATGTTTCCGCGATCGCCCAGCCGGATTTGGAGGAGGAATCACAGCCTGTCGAAGAATTGTCTAACTTGACAATAAAAGATTCTCTACAGGAAGTACAGGCTCAAAAATCCCACGGGTTCGATCGGCAACAAGATGTTTCTCCTCCCGAAACCGAGTCAAAATCCTCGGAAATTTCCAATGACTTCATAGTTTCCACAGTCTCAAAGTCACCAGAAACTGCATATTTAGATCCGGTGGTTGCTTCGCTTCAATCGATGCCAAACTTGGTAGAACAGCCGACAACGATATCGCAGCCGACAGAAATATTAGGCCAAATTAAACAGGATTTAAATGAAGCCGACAGCGCGATGGAAAGGCTGCAAAATCTGATGTTCGGCTCAAAAATGTCGGATATCGAGCAAGTCAAAAATCTTTTGGCAGAAAACGACTTGCCGGGGGTGCGCCACCTGATGGCAAGCATCGACGATAAATTAGGAAAACTGGAGCACCAAATCTACGATCCCCAAGAGTTGATTCAGTTAATGTTGCCTTGGATCGCAGAAATTCTCAGCCGCAAAATTGCCGATTCCAGAGAAGAAGTTGTCAAGGCGATGGTGCCAATTATTGACGAAGTGATTAGGGCAAAAACTCAGGAAAACAAGTCGGCAATGAGTGCGGCAATAGCTGAGCTGCTACCCGACGCACTTGCTCAACAAATAGTGAATTCGCCAGCGGATATTGCTAAGGCGATCGCCCCAGAAATCGGTCTGGCAATTAAAGAGCAAATTCGCCTCGACCAAGAGTCGATCGCCCAAGCCCTCGCCCCGGAAATGGGCAAAGCGATTACAGCCCAAATAAAACTCGAACGCGACTCTATGGTGGATGCCCTCTATCCCGTAATTGGCAGTACAATTTCCCGATACATGGCAGAAGCTATCAAGACAATCAATGAAAAAGTGTCAAATGCCATCAGCGTCGAAGGGTTTAATCGAAAAATTCGCTCCAAAGTACAAGGAGTCTCCGAAGCTGAATTAATCCTCAGAGAATCAGTACCCTTTACCGTCCAAGCAGCATTCTTAATTCAAAAAGCATCAGGCTTGGTTATTTCCGAAGTTCAAAACTCAGAAAGCTACCAGTTAGAATCAGAAATGGTAGCAGGAATGCTGACAGCTATTCGCAGTTTTGTGAACGAGTGCATCGTTAAGCCCGGAGAAGTTTCCGAACTCAATCAAATTGAATACGGCGACTCAAAAATTATGCTAGAAGTAGCGGGATATTGCTACATGGCCGTCGTGATTAAAGGAGAACCGCCACACTCGTTCATCAAAAAACTGCGGCAAACAGTTAGTAATCTCATCCTTAATTACGCTAAAGTAATTCACGAGTTTAACGGCGATCCCGGTACTATACCGGAGTCGCTGCACCCGTCGATCAAAACTTTATTCGACCCGCTGCAAACGGAAAAATCAACAAAACCCCCGATCGCCCTAGCTGCTATCAGTTTAGCGGCCCTGAGCTTAATCTTAATACCTTGGGGAATTCATCAGCACCGTCGCAGCATTGACGGCAGCCTTGCAGCAAATGCCGCTTTAGCTTTAGCATCGACCCCAGAATTAGCGGTTTACCGCTTAAATGCCGGCGTTGAGGGCAACACTCTCAAGTTAACCGGACAGTTGCCAAATGCACAATTGCGGGCAAAAGCTGCAAAAATAGCTGCATCAACTGCACCCAATCTGAAATTAGAAAATAAAATTGTTGCTGTAGATGTTCCCCCAGATCCTGTTTTGGCAGCGGCTGAAGTGCAGCGGATCACCGCTGTTTTGAACCGCTTGTCGGGCGTTTCTATTTCTAGTCGGTATGGCGATCGCAAAGTGACTGTAGAGGGTACAGTTAGAGACGGTGCAGACGCACAGAAAATAGCTCAGTCCCTGAAGCAAATTCCCGGTGTTCAGTCGGTGATTAGCACAATTAAATTAGATCCGCTGAAAATTACAACCCGCATCTACTTCCAGCAAGGAACGGCAACATTAGACTCAACATACGGAGAAACGATCGCCAGTGTCAAAAAATTCATGGATCAATATCCTCAAAAACAGATTAAGATAATTGGGCACAGCGATCGAACAGGGGAACTTGCCACAAATCAACGGTTGTCGCTCAGGCGGGCCTCCGCAGTGCGAGATGCTTTAGTGCGGCAAGGTGCTGACCCGAAGCGCCTTGTCGCTATTGGCAGCCCAAATCCTCCTTCCGGCTTGGAACCCAATCAACCGCTACTTTTAAGCAGATGCGTGCTATTTGAACCAATAACTAAGGCTATAAACAGCAAATAATTATGTCAGTTACTATATCTAAAAAAATGTGCATGATCGGCGATTTTGGCGTCGGTAAAACCAGCCTGATCCGCCGTTTTGTCGATCGGCAATTCAGCGACCAGTACCTCTCCACTGTGGGAGTAAAAATTTCCCGTAAAAGCGTAGAATTAGAAAGCGTAAAACAGCGGGAAAACGTGACTGCACAGTTGCTAATTTGGGATTTAGAAGGGCATACAAAATTCAAAGGAATAGCACCGACTTACTTGCAGGGATCTAGCGGCGTTTTAATCGTTGCCGATGTCAGCCGCTCGGAAACAGTTGAGCGAATCTCCGAACACATTCATCTTTTTTCTTCAGTCAATCCCAAAGGGTCAATAATCGTCGCTTTGAACAAAGTAGACTTGATTGACGAGGAAAAATTGGCGCTGCTAGTGGAAATATCCCATTCGATAGGTCAAGACAAAGTAATCGCAGTTTACACGACATCTGCTAAAACAGGCAAAGACGTTGACGAAATATTCCATAAACTAGCTTACACAATGCTAGAACAAGTATGAATCCCCTTTTTAGAAAGCTCTTAGGCCCGCGACAAACAGAGTATTTGGTAGTAAATCACAATTTCATTATTCAGGAAACCTCCGCCGAAGTCCAGAATTATGCCGATACTCCGGGCGACGCGATCCCCGGTGCAGATGCTCGCATCAGTTTTCCCGAACTGATTGGCATTGAAAATGTCCTAATGTCGATCGTTACGGGACGGCGGCCGAGTTTTGAACTCAAAGGTATCGCTCGGTTTACCGACCACAACCGCCCTTTATACTTTGATCTGTTGGCGATCGAACATGAAGACGAACAAGAAGATGTGCCAAGTAAATTGCTAATTTTGATTGAAGATGCCACCGAAAAGATGGTGATGAAGCAATCGTTGATTCAGAGGGCGAATGAAGCTAATCTTTTGGTGAGCGCCTTAGCCGCTTCTAAAGATTATATAGATAAAGTTATTCGCTCGATGGGCGATGCTTTGTTGGTGACAACAACATTAGGAACTATCAAAACAGTCAATCAATCAGCGCAATACTTATTTGGGTACAACGAAGCAGAATTGCTCGGTCACCCCCTCTCCATAATAGTAGTCGAAGAAAAATTGCTTTACCAAGCTCGCCACCGCTATATTTTGTCTCATAAAGAGCTGCTAAAAGAACTGGAAGTAATCTGCACTACTAAAGCAGGAGAAGAAATTTGGGTAGAATTTTCCTGCGCGGCAATTCAGACAGAATTACAGGAACTTTACGATTTCATCTATATCGGCAGGGACATCACAGAACGCAAGCAACAAGAAATAGAAATTCGCCGCTCTTTGGCAAAAGAGCAAGAACTCAGACAGGTAAAATCTCGTTTTTTCTCAATGCTCGCTCACGAATTCGGCAATCCTTTAAATACAATATTATTTGCTACTCAAATCCTCAAAGAATACGGCGACGAAATCACTACCGCTGAAAAACAAGAATACCTCGAACACGTTAAATCAGCATCTAAACATATGGCTCAGCTATTAGATGACGTGCGGTTGCTCAGCAGCGCCGAAGCCGGAAAACTCACATTCAATCCCGCACCAGTTCAATTGCAAAAATTTTGCAGCGAGTTAGTAGAATCAATTAAAATTAGTTACGGAAAAAATCATAGTATTAATTTTATTTCTCTAAAATCAAGTTCGCCAGCGAAAAAAACTGATAAAAAGTCGGAGGAAACGCAAGACTGGCCAGCACTCGATGCAAAATTGCTGCGGCACATCTTGACAAATTTGCTGTCAAATGCTATTAAATATTCGCCGATCGACAGCAGTATTTATTTTGAATTAAATTGTGACAATGAAGAAGCTAAATTTCAAATTAAAGACGCAGGCATTGGCATTCCTCTCGAAGACCAAGAACAACTGTTTGAATCTTATTATCGAGCCCAAAATGTCGGAAAAATATCCGGTACAGGACTGGGTTTATCCATAGTCAAGCAGTGTGTAGACTTGCACGGAGGTCAAATCGAATTTTCCAGCGAGACAGGGTTAGGGACTACCTTTACAGTCACAATTCCATTTTACAAACAGAGGTAAAGAGATTAATCTCAGATAATTCGATATAGAGGGCGCATTCACTACTAAAAATTTCCTATGAAAACCCTGTTAAAAAAACTGTTGGTTCCCCCCCACTTGGAGTACCTAGCACTGGATACAGACTTTTTAATCCAAGAAACATCTCTCAAAGTGCAGCGGTTTGCCGACTGTCCCGAGGAAGTAGCGGCCGGCAACGATGTCCGCATTCCCTTTCCCGAGATGGTGGGAAGTGAAGAAATTTTAATCGATATTTTTGAAGGGCGGCTGCCAAATTTTGAATTAAAAGCGATAACGCGGGTATTAGACAATGGCTCGCGGCTTTATTTTGATATGTATATCGTCGAGTTCAGCAATGACGATAGCGATCGCAGATTAATTGTATTTTTTGAAGATGTAACCGACAGGATGGGTTTGGAACAAACTCTAGTCCAAGCTACCAATGAAATGAATATTTTATTGAGTACCTTAGCCGCTACTAATGATTATGTTGAAAAAATTATTACTTCAATGGCAGAAGTTTTGTTGGTAACAACGGCTTCGGGAAAAATTAAAAAAGTCAATCAAGCGGCTCAAGATTTGTTCGGTTACAGCGAATCGGAATTAGTAGGTCAGCAAATAGACGCTCTTGCTGCTGTTGGCGAATCTTTGCAAGCAGTCAGCCAAGAGGAGCCTCAACAATCGCAAACTAACGCCGAAGTAATTTGCAGGGCAAAAACCGGAGAAAAGTTAACAGTTTCCTTTTCCTGTACGGCGATTCCGAGTGAAATTCAAGGGATTTCTGCATCTTCGGCCGCCCTTCAAGATTTCGTGTATATCGGCCGCGATGTTACGGACAGACAGCGATCCCGCAAGCGAAAAGTAGTCCAATATGTCACCACTCGCATTCTTTCGGAATGCGAAACAGTCAAAAGGGCGATCGCAGAAATTCTCCCCGTAGTTTGCCATAGTTTGGGCTGGCAAGCCGCCGAACTTTGGATGCCAGAAATAGGCGAACAATTGCTGTCAGTAACTAAAAGAAAAGTTCCGATTTCCGATCCAAATTTTCTCAGGTGTGTTGCAAGTTGGTCAAATCGCTCAATTTCCATCCCCAAATTTGGAGAATTGGCCGAACAAATGACCTGTGCGTTCGGTGAAGGATTGCCCGGTCTCGTTTGGGCCAGCGGTTCCTCTCAGTGGATTGCAGATGTAACAGAAAGCGACAGTTTTTTGCGCCGAGAAATCGCCGCCCAAGAAGGACTGCACGGAGCTTTTGGCTTCCCTATTGTGGGCGACTACGATCGGGAAACTTCTGCCCGGTCTGTGTTGGGGGTGATGACTTTCTTCAGCGGGGAAGTGCAGTGTTTTGATGAAGAATTGCTCCAGACAATGGCAACCATCGGCAGCCAACTCGGTCAATTTATCAAGCGCAAGCAAGCGGAAATAGCTTTGCGGGAAAGCGAAGAGCAACTGCGAGACTTATTTGAAAATGCTACTGACTTAATTCAAAGTATTGGAGCTGACGGTCATTTTTTGTATGTAAATCGGGCTTGGCGGGCAACTTTGGGGTACAGCGAAGCAGAAATTGCTCAAATGACTGTTTTTGATATCATTCATCCCAACAGTTCCCAAGAGTCTCTGGATATATTGTATCAAGCTATTGCCAAGAAAAACGTAAATGAAAATACACTTTATCCAGACTCTATTCAAGCAATATTTATTACTAAAAATCACGAACAAATTTTGTTGGAAGGTAGCATAAGCTGTAAATTTGCGGAAGGTTCGCTAGTAGCGATTCGCGCTATTTTGCGAGACATTACTGCTCGAAAGAAGGCAGAAGACGCCCTGGCAAAATCTGTGTCCCTGCTGCAAGCAACCTTTGATTCTACTGCTGAGGGGATTTTAGCTACTGACAGGAGCGGAAAAATAGTCACTTTCAATAGAGAATTTGTGGAAATGTGGGGGATACCTAACGAAGTGATGGCACTGCGAGACGAAGCCGCCACGATCGCTTTTTTCCTGAACCAACTCAAAGACTCCCAAGCATTCCAAGAGAGAATAGAATCGCTTTACGACCAGCCGGAAGCCGAAAGTTACGACTTGTTGGAATTTCTAGACGGCAGATTTTTTGAACGCTATTCGGAACCGCAGCGGCTGGGAGATAAAATTATCGGCAGAGTCTGGAGTTACCACGACATTACGGAACGCAAGCAAGCAGAAGATGCCCTGCGGGAAGAACAAGAAAAATCAGAAAAGCTGCTGTTAAATATTTTGCCCCAAGCAATAGCAGAACGGTTGAAAAAAAACGAAACTACTATTGCTGAATACTTTCCCGAAGTGACTGTTTTGTTTGCAGATATTGTGGGTTTTACACACCTGGCTACTGTCATGCCACCGATCGACCTCGTAGAGTTGCTGAACCAAATTTTTTCAACCTTCGACACGATCTGCGATCGGCACGGTTTAGAGAAAATCAAGACCATCGGCGACGCATACATGGTAGTAGGAGGGCTGCCTGAACCCAGGGCAGACCACGCCGAGGCGATCGCCCAAATGGCGCTAGATATGCAAACAGAAATAGCCCGATTTAATGCCAAAAATAATCAATCTTTTAGCATCCGCATCGGCATTCACAGCGGCCCGGTTGTTGCCGGAGTAATTGGCATAAAGAAGTTTATTTACGATTTGTGGGGCGACACGGTAAATATTGCTTCCCGCATGGAATCTCACGGTTTGCCTTGGCGGATTCAAGTCAGCGAAACTACTTATAAGTTAGTGGAACACAAATATTTGTTTCAGGAGCGGGGAACTATTGAAGTTAAAGGCAAAGGGGGAATGAAAACTTATCTGCTAGTTGCTAAAAAATAAGTTTAGTCAGTAGTCAGTAGTCAGTAGTCAGTAGTCAGTAGTCAGTAGTCATTAGTCATTAGTCATTAGTCATTAGTCATTAGTCATTAGTCATTAGTCATTA
The DNA here is from genome assembly GCF_036702825.1 of Microcoleus sp. A003_D6. Classification (NCBI taxonomy): domain Bacteria; kingdom Bacillati; phylum Cyanobacteriota; class Cyanophyceae; order Oscillatoriales; family Microcoleaceae; genus Microcoleus; species Microcoleus sp. A003_D6. The sequence goes on from NZ_JAUBWA010000101.1 coordinate 10,009, forward strand.
GTCATTAGTCAGCAGTCATTAGACCTCTTGCAAAAATCCTTTTAATCAAATTCTGGAACGGGCTCTCCGGCCCATTCCACAAGAAAAAAAATTTTGTGGGATGGGCCGGAGAGCCCGTCCTAGTTATTTTTGCAAGAGGTCTATTAGTCATCATATCAAATCTGGATTAGGGCGTTGCTAATTTGAGGTATGATTAGTTATAATAGAATGAACCACGCCTCATTAGACCTCTTGCAAAAATCCTTTTCATCAATTGATGGGATGGGCAGGAGAACCCGTCCTAATTATTTTTGCAAGAGGTCTATTACATTAAAGCGATCGATAAACGCGATAGTTGATTTCAGGGAAAATATTATCAATCTCCTCCACCTTTTCCAACCAACCGGAATCAACTTTCCTTTCTTTCACTTCATCGTACAACTTGTGAAAGCGCATTAAGTGCGATCGAGTTCGCCGCACCGCATAGGGCACCATCGTCCCTGTACGCATGATAAACGCCCAGTCAGAAGATTGAGCCAGCAGCACTTCCCGCGCCGCCTGATTCAAAGCGCGCGACTGCAACTCATCTTCCGGTTCCATACTTCCCAACTCAATCATCCGTTCGGCAGCCTTGTGCAAATGCGGGTAAATCCAAGCATTCGTCTCGTTCAACCAATACTCGTGGAAACCCCGGAAACCCCAGCTAGACTGCGAAGGGCGGCAAACTTGCTGAGTCGGATTTCCCCGCAAATAATCGGCTAAATGCGTCATTTCGTAGGTATTTTGATCGAACCAACTCTTGCGGAACAAATAATCTAAGAACCAAGGCCCTTCGTACCACCAGTGACCGAAAAGTTCCGCGTCGTAAGGCGAAACAATAATCGGCGGGCGCTGCATAATGCCGTTGAGGTGCTCGACTTGGCGTTCGCGGTTGAAGGCAAAGTTGCTGGCGTGTTCGGCGGCTTTTTCCCTTGCCCAGTAAGGATCGTATAGCTGTTTGTCGCCTAAACCCAATCCGCGGCCGGTGATTTTGTGATATTTAATCCCGGTATTTTTCCGCTGGCCGTTGGGCATGATGTAGGGTTTGATGTAGTCGTAGTCGGCTTCCCAGCCCAAATCTTTGTAAAATTCCCGGTATTCTGCTGCGCCGGGATAGCCGACTTCCGATGACCAGACTTGCTGGGAAGATTCGTGATCTCGACCGAATACTGCTACTCCGGTTTCGGTGAAAATTGGGGCGTAGCTACCGTAGCGGGGGCGGGGACGGGCGTAGAGGATGCCGTGACCGTCTGTGAGGAAGTATCGCAAGCCGGCATCGGCTAACATCCGCTCTAAGCCCTCGTAGTAGGCGCATTCGGGCAGCCAAATGCCTTTTGGTCGGCGGCCGAAGTTTGCTTCGTAGTTGTCGCAGGCTACTTGTATTTGGGCCCAAACTGCCTCGGGGTACATTTTCATCAGCGGTAAGTAGCCGTGGGTGGCGCCGCAGGTGATGATTTCGAGGTTGTTGGTGTCTTGGAATTGTTTGAAGGCTTTGACTAAATCTCGATCGTGCTTTTCCCAAAAGTTGCGGACTTGAGAGAAGTGGGCGGCGTAATGTTCTGCCAAATAGCGGAGGTGACCGTTTCCGCTGTTGTGGTCGATTTCGAGATCGGCTAGTTCTTCGAGTTTTGCCAAGTGGTCGTCGAAGCGGTCTTGCAATAAGGGATCGCGCAGCATGGCCACCAAGGGCGGTGTCATGCTCATGGTAATTTTAAAGTCGATGCCGTCGCGAAGGAGCCCTTCAAAGACTTGTAGCAGGGGAATGTATGTTTCGGCGATCGCCTCAAACAGCCATTCTTCTTCTAAAACGTAGTCGCTTTCGGGGTGGCGGACAAAGGGCAAGTGGGCGTGGAGAACGAGGGCGAGGTAGCCAGTAGTCATCGGAAAATTGGGTTTGAAACCCCGTCCTTTTAGGACGGCTTTACATTAATTTGAATCCCCTTCCGGGGTGGAGGGGTATGGTTGCCCCTCCGTCGGGATATGGTTGTCCCGTTCTCCTTTCGGAGTAAAGTTAGCTTCGCCAATGTTTAATGAGCTTGTTAGGCTGAAAGCACTATCTCAGTGACCTTAAGATTGTTTAACTCTCAGCGACAGAGCAAGGGACTAGCTTCGCATCCCAGGGTGTCGTGACTCAAAAAACGTAGTCCGCGAAGGACTTAGGCCCGTCAGGATGGCTTTCTAGATTTCTCTTTCAAGCCTCGTGCCTTCAGGCCGAGGTTCCTGACAGTGATTTGGATGCCGTAGTTATTAACTGACGCCAGTTAGGGACAGCTTTAAAATATTTTAAGATTTTATGCTGAAACAGGCGCAAAGCGTGCCGTGTTTTTTTAATGGCCTTTCTCTAACAAATTAAATGTCAGCAAATTCTGATTTTTTTCTTGCTGTCGGATTAGGCCTGCTGCTGTTTGAGAGTCTACTGGTTTTGAGAAAAAGAATCCCTGGGCGTACTCGCATTTTAACCCTTTGAGTATAGATAGTTGCGAGGCATCTTCGACACCCTCGGCTACTACATCCATGCCTAAATTGTGCGATAAAGTAACGATCGACCGCACAATTTCTGTGGGGTCGATCGTTACTTTGTCGAGGTCTAACTCACAGCCCATTCTGCTCACAAAAGAGCGGTCTATTTTTAAGGTATTGGTGGGGAAGCGGTGCAGGTAGGAGAGTGATGAATAGCCGGTGCCGAAATCGTCGATACACAAATGTATGTTTCTGGTTCTGAGCTGCACCAGCATTGCTGTTACTGATTCGGAATTTTCTATAAGTACGCTTTCGGTAATTTCTAGTTTTAAACTGCTGCCGTCGAGGTGACTTTCTTCGAGAACTCGATCGATATATTCGATTAAATCTGGTTGAGAAAACTGTTTGACTGAAAGGTTGACGCTGACACTCAGCGGGGGGTTGCTTTGAAATAGCTGCTGCCACTGGCGGATTTGGTGGCAAGCTGTGCGGAGTATCCAGCGGCCCAGGGGTACGATCAAGCCGGTTTCTTCGGCGATTGTGATGAATTCGCCGGGGGAAACTAAGCCGCGTTCTGGATGCTGCCAGCGCACTAGGGCCTCAAAACTGGTAATTGTGTTATTGGCGATGCTGACGATCGGCTGGTAGTGAATGATAAACTGGGGCGCTGCGGATAAGGGAGGTAAGTCTGATTGGGGAGATTGGGGGGATTGGGGGGATGAGGGAGAGTCTTCTTCTCTGGCCGGGTCTCTAATTGATTCGATCGCCCGCCGCAGGTCGTTTTCTAGCTGCAACAACCGCAAAGCGTGGGCGTGCATGGAACTGTTGAAAACTTCGTGTCGGGCTCTGCCGAGTTCTTTGGCGCGGTACATTGCTGTGTCGGCGTCGCGCAGGAGGGTTGTCGGTTCCAGGTATTCGCCAGAACTCAAAGCAATGCCGATGCTGGCGGTGATAAATACTTCGTGTCCGTCTAGAAGGATGGGGGAGGTGATTTTCCTTTGCAGGCGGTTGACAATGTTGGTAGCTTCATTTATGCCCTCGATGTCTTCGAGCAAAAGCACGAACTCGTCTCCTCCGAGGCGGGCTACTGTATCTCCGGCCCTCAGACAAGCTTCCAGACGGCGCGCGATCGCTACTAGCAGTTGATCGCCGATCGCGTGGCCGAGGGAATCGTTGACTACTTTAAATCTATCTAAATCGAGAAACAGCACGGCAAACAAGTAGTCTTTGCGCCGTTTGGCCAGCCTCAGAGCGTGTTCCAGCCGATCGGTAAATAGCGATCGGTTGGGCAATCCGGTGAGGGCGTCGTGAAAAGCGTCGTGCAGCAGTTGTTCCTCGGCGTGTTTGCGCTGAGTGATGTCGTGGCAGTTGATCACAATTCCCTTGACTGCGGGATCGTGCAGCAAGTTGGTGGCTACAGCTTCTACATAACACCACGAACCGTTGCGGTGGCGGACTCGGTACTCAACTGGGGACTCGCTTCTTTTGGGGTTTTTAAGGGCTTTCTGGAGGGTTTGGGCGATCGCGGCGCAGTCGTCGGGGTGAACTGCCTCTAGGGCGCTGCGCCCGATCGCCTGGTGGGGCGAGTATCCTAAAATTCGCTTGACGGAAGGGCTGATGTAGCGGAAGATTCCCTCCGCGTCGAGAATGATCGTGATGTCTGTGGCGTTTTCAATCAGCGATCTAAATCGCTGTTCGCTTTGTCTGAGGGCTGATTCGGCTTCTTTGCGATCGCTGATGTCGAGTGCTACTCCGTCTACAATTATGTCGCCGTTTTCGTTTTTGGAAAATCTGGCGCTGTCTTGCACCCACTTGACTTCGCCGGAATTCAACACGATCCGGTACTGGCGATCGCAGGGCAAAAGACTCGCTCTGGATGCTGCGGAGCTGCTGTCATAGGAGCTTTTGTCGTCTGGATGGATGATTTCGCTCAAGAGTTCCGGGCGCTTCATTACTTCTTCGGCCCCGATCCCAGTAACTTCGCGCACGCCGGGACTGATGTAGGGCATCGACATTGTGCCGTCTGGATGCAGCACGGTGCGGTAGACTGAGCCGGGAATGTTGGCTGCCATTGTGGCTAGCTGCTGCTGGATGCCGCGGACTTCTGCTTCAGCGCGCTTGCGTTCTGCGAGTTCGGTTTGGGCTTGTTGGTAGAGTTCGGCTTGGTGGATCGCGATCGCGCACTGATCGGCTATGGCTTTGACTAGCGATAGTTCTTCTGTCGTCCAAGAGCGCGCGCGATCGCACTGATAGAGGCAAATTCCTCCCAAAAATGATTGCTGGTAGAGCAGCGGTGCGATCGCGATCGAGTGAAAGCCTAAAAATTCGGCTGATGCTTGCAGGGACGGGTCGAGAGTCGATAACTCGGCGATCGCGATCGTTTCTCCGCGGGCGAGGGAGGAGTGATAGTGTTGGGCAAAGTCGCAATTTAGCCCGATCGCCAGTTCTCTGCCGACTGCCTTTGAGCTGATGTAGCGAATCCCGATCCCGCCTTCGGTATCTGGCTGCAAAATCGCGCAGCCGCTAATTTCTAGAGCTTCATGCAGTTGATCTGCGGTGGTTTGCAGCACTTCGTCGAGTACGAGGGTGAAGCGCATGGCTTGGAGGATGCGGTTTACGATCGCTTCACGAGTCGCTTGCCGCTGAATTTGGGCGATCGCTTCTTGTTGCTGGCGGCGCATTTTGTATTCTTGGAGCGATCGTTCTAAGACTGTGGGCAACCTAAACAGTCGCCCTTTTAAGACGTAATCGGTCATTCCGGCTTTGATGCACTCAACTGCCGCTTCTTCTCCCAAACTTCCCGTTACTAAAACAAAAGGTATGTCTTGTCCTAATTCCTGGATTAATTTGAATACCTCTAAACCGTTGAAGCCTGGGAGGCGGTAATCTGACAAAACAGCGTCGTATTTGCAATTTTCCAGCATTTTTCGGCATTCGGTTGCTGTTTGGGCTGTGTCGAACTTAAAATTTACTCCCCCCGCTTCTAAGGCGATGACGATTAATTCTAAATCTTCGGTCATGTCTTCAACAATCAACAACTTTAAGGTTGATTCCGCTACCATTTTTACTAAATAGTTGGTTTGAATTATATCTAACATATGGTATGGTATTTGGCTCTTTTTTATGGTTTTTTTTTATTTTTGCCATTTTTTGGGCGAACTTTTCCTGATTATTGCTTGATTATTTTTACTAAAATGTACCAAATTTCGTTAAGTAGCGACCGAGACTGTTGTTAAGGAATGGTGGCTTTTTCAAGGGCGAGCATACTGTCAATTATTTAACTGTCAATTGTCAATTTACAACTGTAGCAACCTTCAAGGGCGGTCAGGACGTTCTTAATCGCTGAAACCCTTGTCCCAATTGCATTTTCACATCAACTTCTTCTTCCAACTTCGGTCTTCCTTCAACATCTGCTACAACTTACCCGTTAGGATTGTTTGCCCCCAGTTTAAAGTAAAATGTTGCTCCTTCACCAGGTGCGCTTTCGGCCCAAATCCTGCCGCCGTGCCGGTGAACAATCCGCCAGACGATCGCCAAACCGATGCCCGTACCTTCAAATTCTCTCTGGGAGTGCAGCCTCCCAAAGGCTCCAAACAGTCGATCGGCATATTCCATCGGAAAACCGACGCCGTTATCCTTGACAAAAACCGTTCCATCTGGTAAGCCATCAATTACTATTCTAGCGGGAGTGCGATCGCGGCTGAACTTGACTGCATTGCTAATCAAATTGCTGAACACCTGTTGCAGCAATGTGGGATCTCCCGTCACAGCGGGCAAATCTCCGATTTCAAATTCAACCTCAAGAGGAGTTTGGACAGAAGTTGTGTCTGTTCTGAGTTTAGCCAACTTTATCGCAGTTTGTACCAAACGGGTAAGATCGATCGGAATTTGCATCAACTCAGTGCGAGTCACCCGCGACAGCATCAGCAAACCGTCAATCAACAAATTCATTTTTTGGCTGCTGTCTTCAATTACTTCTATATAGTGAAATATTTTGCGATCGCGAATCGCCTCATTTGCTTGTATCCGCTGCTTCAAGGCATTGACAAAACCCGAAATGTGTCGCAAAGGCGCGCGCAAGTCGTGGGAAACTGAGTAGGAAAAAGATTCTAATTCTTTATTAGCCACTTCTAATTGCTCTGTGCGTTCTGACAAGGCTTGTTTTGTCTCTACCAACTCAGTGATATCGCGAGCAGTGCCAATTAAAGCATAAACCTCGCCGTCGAGATTTCTCAGGGGAATTTTAAAAGTATCGAAGTGAACATTGCCACCCGCTTTCACAAATTTTTCCTGGTAGTGCAGAGTTGTGCCGGCTTCAAATACTTGCAAGTTTTCGCCGCAAAATCGTTCCGCGAGTTCGCTGGGATAGCACTCAAAAATGGTTTTGCCCAGCATCTGCTGCCTGCTGTCGAAGCCGGAAAATTCGGCAAGGGGATGGTTGACAAAAGACAAGCGCATATTGTCGCGTTCTACAACATAAATGCAGTCCGGCAAAGCATCAAAAAAAGTCTCTAATTCTGCGGTACGCTGGGCGACTTGAGCTTCTAAAGTTTCGTTGAGTTCTTTGAGTTCAGCTTCTACTCGTTTGCGATCGGTGATATCTTGACCGATGCCGATACAACTGCCGTCGGAAAGGTGAACATTTGCCCAAGAAGTGTCGATAATTCGCCCGTCTCTAACTTTTGTTTTGAAATCGCTCCAGTTCTCAGTTGCTGCTTGGATGAAGTCCAAGACGTATTGGCGGTATTCCGGCTGCGGATAAAGTTCCGCCAACATATCGCGCTCTTTGGTTTCTGCAAAACTCCAGCCGAGCACTTGTTCCCAGTGGTGGTTTACCCAGTTTAATTCACTGTTTTCGTCCAAGAATGCGAGCATGACCGGGACGTTATTGAAGATAGTTTCCAGCAGTTCTTTTTGCTGTTTTAATGATTCTTCAGCTTGTTTGCGATCGCTGATGTCGAGTACGGAACCGATAAATTGTAAAACTTGTCCGTCTGGGGTTTTTTTGAAGATTGTAGAGCGATCGTGCACCCAGCGCCATTCCCCGTTTTTGTGTTTTATTCTGTAGTCTATGTCATGGATTTCATGGGGATTGCTGCTGTGTTTTAGCCGCTCCATACCTGTAATTAGCTTTAACACATCCTCGGGATGAACCAAGTTAGCCACAGCATCTGTACCCAAATCTTGCAATTCTTTGGCAGTGTAGCCGAGGATAGCTGTGACAGATTCATTTGCATAAATATTTTTGTTTTCTACTGCATCGTAAATGTAGAGAAAGTTGGGGATAGTTGTCAGGATGCTCTCTAAAAGTTCTCGATGTTTTTGCAGTTCCGATTCTGCCTGTTTGCGATCGCTTAAGTCCAGCACAAAACTGACGCCGAACTGCTGCGTTCCTTCTAAAAATGTGCTTCCCAGCAGCACCGGAACGCGGCTACCATCGGAGCGAATATATTCTTTTTCAAAGGGGAAAACCGTATTTCTAGCCTTCAGTTCGGCAACTTTTTCTGTATCTAAACGCACGTATTGTGGCGGTGTCATTTCTTGCCAGTTAATTCTTCCTGAAAGCAGATCGTCCCGCGTATAGTTAACCGTGTTTAAAAAAGCAGTGTTGGCATCTGTAATGCTGCCGTTAAGATCCCAAAAAATTAGACCGATCATGTTAGAATCAACTATGGATCTAAATTTGGATTCGCTTTGCCGCAACTGGGATTCGACTTGTTTTATTTCTGTAATGTCGCGGGAAATAGATAAAATTGTTTCTACTGAATTGTCCCCAGCCAACTCGGGAATAACTTGACATTGGTAATGTTTTATGCCCTCGGGACTGGGAAACTCAAATTCTATGGTTTCTTGTTTGCCGGTGCCAAAAACTTTCAGAAAAGTCTCGTCACACAGGTCGCACAACTGCGGCCGCATTCCTGTTTGTCTGATGGTGTTGCCAATCAATTCTACGGGGGTTTTCCCGGTTGCTGGTTCGACTGCTTGGTTGACGTAAAGGAGGCGCAGTTCTCGATCTAACCGGGCGATGATATCGGTAGAATTTTCCGCTAGGGCGCTGAAGGCTTGTTCGCGCTGGTGCAGTTCTTCTTGAGAGCGGTGGTGTTCCGTTACATCTCTGCCAAAAGAGAGAATTGAAACTACTGTTCCCGATTCATCGGTTAGTGCAGAATTGTACCATTCGCAGTAAATTACCGAGCCATCTTTGGTATGGTTGCGGTTGTGGCAAATGTTGCCGGGTTCCCTGCCCTGTAACAGTTGATTTGCGACGGCGCAAACTTGATCGAGGTCTTCTTGATGAACTATTGACCATTTGGGCCACTCTTTGCCAATTACTTCTGCTGCACTCCAGCCAAATATTTGTTCGGCCATTGACGACCACCGCACTACCCGAAATTCCCTGTCCCACTCTATAACTGCCATTGGCGAGTTTTCTAGGTGCAATTCCAGCCGCGAGTTGGCTTGTTTTATCTCAGTTTGAAGTTGCTGGCGGAGTTGCTTGGCCCCGGCAAAGCGCTGGCTGATTTCTTCTGCGTTTGCTGCGCCGGATTTGGCTATCTGAGCAATGGTTTCTGCTGTTTGTTTTTCGAGATCGTTCCAAGCGAGTTCGAGGGCTGATTCCGCCTGCTCTAGCTTAGTGATGCTGTTATGAAACAGTGCGGCACTTTCAACTGGAATTTCAGGCATATTTTTGACCGTTAGGCAAGTGTTAGTTTGACAATTTAAAATTAAAGTTTAACAATTCAAAATAAATATGTAATCTCTGTTAAATTATACATTTTTAATTTTCAACTTGTGCGCGGCGCCGATCGCACTCCAAGCGGGCGGCGCTATTTCAAGACAGCAGGGATTAGGGTTTGGCGATCGAATCGATCGCGAATTCCGGCCGATCGAGCCCAAACTCTCCCGATCGTGCGGATGCGCCCGATCGCGCCCGATCGCTAAGTATATTCTCGCACAGGGTTGTGGTATGGGGCGATCGATCGGAATATGGGCGCGGGTTGTGGTGTGGGGCGATGGCTACGCCCCGGCTTGCGCCTACGCGCATTCTCCGCACGGGGTTGGACAGCAGCGCAGTATCCCGCAAGCAACCGGAAAAGGTGAATTATTCGCCGCAAGTGGGGGAAATGGGCGATCGAGACTCAGCCATAAGCGAGATTTGTCAGGTTTCAGGCGATTGTTGACAGGCATTGAAACCGTCCCAACCGTACAAATAATCTCAAGTCGGTTTCGTCAATAAACAGCTAAAATGTAATCTAAACTTATTCAGTCTTTATAGGTTGCTTATGACTGCTGCTGCACCCTCTTCGATAAAAAACCAAACTCAGTACGAAGCCGTTATCGGTCTCGAAACTCACTGTCAATTGAGTACGAATACTAAAATTTTCTCCAGTTCTTCTACAGAATTTGGCAATGCCCCAAATACTAACATTGACCCAATTTGTATGGGAATGCCTGGAGTGTTGCCAGTATTAAATCAAAAAGTGCTGGAGTACGCGGTGAAAGCAGGGCTAGCTCTCAACTGCGAAATCGCACCTTACAGTAAGTTCGATCGCAAGCAATACTTCTATCCCGATTTACCGAAAAATTATCAAATTTCTCAGTTCGATTTGCCGATCGCTACTAACGGTTGGCTAGAAATTGAACTGGTGGACGAGACGGGCAATTCTACTAGAAAAAAAATTGGAATCACTCGCTTGCACATGGAGGAAGATGCCGGAAAATTGGTTCACGGCGGCAGCGATCGGCTCAGCGGTTCTACTTATTCAATGGTGGATTACAACCGCGCCGGCGTGCCTTTAATCGAAATTGTTTCGGAACCGGATTTGCGATCGGGCGCGGAAGCTGCCGAATACGGTCAAGAATTGCGCCGGATCGTCCGCTACATCGGTGTCGGCGACGGGAATATGCAGGAAGGTTCCCTCCGGTGCGACGTGAATATTTCGGTGCGCCCCGTTGGCCGAAAAGAGTTCGGCACGAAGGTGGAAATTAAAAATATGAACTCTTTTAATGCGATCGAACGGGCGATTAATTACGAGATCGACCGGCAAATTCAAGCTATCGAAAGCGGCGAAACCATCGTCCAAGAAACGCGGCTTTGGGATGAAAACAAGCAGTGTACTTTCAGTATGCGGGTGAAGGAAGGTGCGAGCGATTACCGGTATTTCCCGGAACCGGATTTGCCTCCTTTGGAAGTTTCGGCCGAACAATTGCAGGATTGGAAAGCTCAACTGCCGGAATTGCCGGCCTCCAAGCGCCATCGCTACGAAACCGATCTCGCTCTTTCTCCCTACGACGCGCGGGTGCTGACTGACGACAAAGCGGTGGCGGAGTATTTTGAAAAGTCGATCGCCGCCGGTGCTCCTGCTAAGCCGGCTGCGAATTGGGTGATGGGCGATATCACTGCTTACCTGAAAAATGAGAAACTGGCGATCGGAGAAATTCCTTTTCAACCGCAGGATTTGGCCGAACTGTTGGCGCTGATTGATGCCGGCACGATCGGCGGCAAAATCGCTAAGGATATTTTGCCGGAGTTGCTGGCAAACGGGGGTTCTCCTCAGAAGTTGGTTGAGAGTAAGGGTTTGATTCAAATTTCGGATACCGGGGCGATCGATCGGGCGATCGATGCAGTTTTGGCCGCCAATCCCAAGGAGCTCGAACAGTACCGAGCCGGCAAAACTAAGCTGCTGGGCTTTTTTGTGGGCAAGGTGATGAAGGAGACGGGCGGCAGGGCCGATCCCAAATTGACCAACGAGCTGCTGGTGGCGAAGCTTAACGGCTGAGGCAAAGCAGCCGTTAAGGGGGACGCGATTGCGAATACAGCGGCGGGCGATCGGTTTTTCCCGATCCCGCCGCGCTCTCGCCCTTCCCGCTGCATGGTAACTTTATAATTACATATACATTTCTTTACAACATCTTCACGTTTGGGGGTTTCACCCCTCATCCCTGTCATGTTATATTCTGTTATGTAGATGCACCCTGATGGCAGAGAGAGTTACTTCGGTAGCTCTCTCTTTTTTTTTCTTTTTTTTTGCACGGACGTGAAAATAGGGATGGGGGAGAGGGGGAGAATGAGGGAGAATGGGGGAGAGAGGGAGAGGGAGAGGGAGAATGGGAGAGTGAGCCGTATTGATTGCCGATTATCGATTACCGATTACCGATTAACAATTACCGATTACCGATTAATATCAATTGGAGTGATTAACTAATTTTGACAGTATGAGCGAACAAGCTAGCGACCTAATTAAGCAGGGGATTTCGCAATATCAGGCGCGCCAATTTGAGGCGGCGCTGGATTGTTGGCAGAAAGCGCTGGCGCTGTATCGCTCAATGGACGATAAGCGGCGATCGGGTGCGGCGCTGGGTAATATGGGCGTAGCTTACGAAGCGCTGTTGAATTACGATCGGGCGATCGACTGCTACCGGCAGCATTTGGCGTTAGCGCGGGAAATTGGCGATCGCCGGGGAGAGGCGAATGCTTTGGGAAATTTGGGCAATGCTTGCTGTGCTCTCTCTGATTTTTCTGGTGCTATTGATTACCAGCAGCAGCGTTTGGCGATCGCGCGGGAGACGGGCGACGGGCGCTCTGAGCTCGAAGCTTTGGGCAATTTGGCGCTAGCTTGCGATGCTTTCGGCAATTTACCCGGTGCGATCGAATGTTATCAGCAGCAGTTGTCGATCGCGCGCGCCAACAAGGACGATCGCGTTGAGCGCAGTGCTCTCAAGAGTTTGAAGCTCGCTTACAAGTATTTAGCAGATTACGAGAAGGCCGACGAGTACCGACAGCAGCAATTGGCGATCGTGCGGGAACTGTTTTTAACCGATAAAAATAAGAGTTTTGTACAACTTGCAGAAATAGTTGGTTTGAATCCCGTCGAGGATTTTGCAGGGGCTGATTTAAGCGGTTTTGACTTCCACTACGCTGATTTTAACGGTGCGGATTTGCGCGAAACCAACCTCCAGGGTGCAGATTTGACCTTGGCGGATCTCAGCGGTGCTTTGCTGAGCGCTGCTATTTTAATTGATGCTAATTTGTGCAATGCTAATTTGCGGGATGCTGAACTCAGCAGCGCCAATTTAAGCGGTGCAGATTTGCGAACAAAGCTGCCCCGCGCCAATTTGAGCCGTGCAAATTTAACCGGCGCAAATTTGAGCAGTGCTTATTTACCGAATGCGATTTTAGTAGATGCAAATTTGACTGACGCTAGTTTAAAAAATGCTGATTTGAGCGGTGTTGATTTGAGCGGTGCGATTTTAAACGGTGCTGATTTTAGTCGCGCTGATTTGAAAAATGCCGTCGTGGAAAATGCGAGGTTTGCTGGTTGTTTGGGGATTTCGGAAGCGGTGAAAACTGAGTTGAGGGCGCGGGGCGGGATTTTTGAGTAGAATGGGGAATGTTGGTAATTGTAGAGGGTAATAAAAGCTATGACTGCCGTAACTGCAAAACGATTCTCGATCGCGGAATATCACCGTTTGGGAGAACTGGGATTTTTCGCCCCCGATGACCGAGTTGAATTGATTCGCGGAGAAATTATCATTATGGCTGCTAAAGGTACGTTTCACTCTGTTTGTAATTCGCTGCTGTTAGGAGAGTTGTACCCGCTGCTGGGAAAAAGAGCGATGGTGCGCGGTCAAGAGCCAATTATTTTGTCTGATGATAGCGAACCAGAGCCTGATGTTGTGATTGCCCGCAATCGTGATGACAATTATTTGTCTTCTCACCCGCAGCCTGCTGATATTTTGTTGGTAATTGAGGTTTCCGATTCTACTTTGAAGTACGATCGCAAAACGAAGTTGTCTCTCTATGCTGAGACTGGGATTTCTAATTATTGGATATTTAATTTGGTTGACAATCAACTGGAAATGCACAGCGAACCTTATCAAAAACAAGACGGGAGTTATAGTTATCAATCGCAACGAGTTGTTTTGCCAAATCAGACGGTGGTAATTCCGGGTTTTCCAGAGTTGTCTCTAGATTTGTCTTCGGTATTTCCAGCCTAGGCTTTTTTCGATGATATAATGCAAAAGTGCGATGGCTGCTTCCTTAGCTTGCGCCTGCGAACTCTTCACCAAAGTAGCACTATGACAGCTAAAACTCTCGCTCCACCGGAACAAATTGTCCAGCTATCGGGTATCAGTTGGCAAACCTACGAAAATTTGCTTGCCGAAATCGGCGATCGGCAAATTCGACTGACATATAATCGCGGCAATTTGAAAATTATGGTACCATCCCCAGAACACGAACTTTACAAAAAAGTAATGGGTCGATTTGTTGAAACCCTAGCAGAAGAATTGGAACTCAACATTGCCCCCCGGGGTTCCACAACTTTCAAGCGCCCTGAACTTAGCGGTGTAGAACCTGATGAATGTTTTTACATCCAAAATGTTAGTGCAGTTAAAGGCAAAAAAAGAATCGACATGAATCAAGATCCGCCGCCGGATTTAGTGGTAGAAATTGATATTACCAGCCGTTCCGAAAATAGTTTGCAGATTTATGCGGATCTGGGAGTGCCGGAAGTTTGGATTTATAATGGACTGCGACTCAGAATCAACAGATTAGAAAATGGAGAATACGTTGAGAGTCAGATCAGTTTAGCATTTCCCAGCTTAGCGATATTAGAGATTGTCAGATTTTTGGAACAAGCAGAAACAATGGACTATTTGGAATTAGTGAAAGCATTTCGGACTTGGGTAAAAAGCCAAATTCAGCAAAACTAATGAGGGCGGATATAATTCAACAAAATTTACAATTTAAACCAGCAAAAAAAAGCTGTGTTGTGATAAAATAGAGATGATAAACTAATTTAAATATAAATTACAGTCTGGCAAAGCCAGCAATTCTACCCGATATGCGATCGCTAGAGTCTCACAATAAATACCCAGATTGCTTGTGGATGCAGTTAGAAGCAATTCCAGTGCCATCCGTTGCAGCCAAAACCCAGCAGCTAGACATTCACTTGAGCCTCAATTTTAACGAACATTGGGAACCCATGCTCGGCGGTAGAATCAAATTTGGACTGCAAGGCGGGACGCTCAAGCTAAAGCTGGAAAACTGCGAACTTCCCGTAGCAGCGCGTCAGTTGGTAGGTGATTTCAAGCTTTCGCCAATCGAAGAAACGCAGTTTATTCAAAGCAGTGCAGAAGTTTTATTTACCGAAAGTCAGCGGGGAATTCAAGACAGCGAGAATGCAGAAAAAAATCAGGAAACTGACTGCACGTTTTGTCACGTTTCCACAGCAGGCGACGATACAAGACCTGCTTGGATTTTTGCATTAGAACCGGGCAACGCAGTATTAAAGGGTTTGCTAAAAAGTGCTAAACTGGGAGAGTTTGCCGCCCAACCATTGCGGATAGCAGCGACTTTTGAAGTTGCGAAAGAAGATATTTATCTAACAGATGCGGAGGGTTTGTGGCCGCACGATATCACGCCCAATCAACATTCTGTTTTAGAAAGAATCCTGACTGTATACTTGCAAGCAAATAAACTCAAACCTGCTCTCAGTTGGGCGCTATTGTCCTACTATTTGCCTCCGGTTGAACAGCGCGAGGTGGAAATTGTCCCGGAAGCTGAAGCCCAATTGCAGGAAATGGTCGATCGCGTTATCTCCGCTGAAACAGACAACTTTGTGGAGTTGGCCAAAATCGCCAATCTCAATCCAGCAGAAGATTTCGCGGGTAGCAGCTTGCGCGGGACGACTTTAAGTGCAGTGGATTTTAGCAGCGCAAATCTCGATCGGGCAAATTTCCGGGGTGCAACCTTAAACGATGCCGATTTCAGCGACGCCAACCTGCAAAATGCCAAATTCGGCGGTGCAGATTTGAGTGGCGCTTTCTTAGGAAATGCTAATTTAAGCGGTGCAGATTTGCACAAAGCAAGTCTAGCTTTAGCTAACCTCAGCGGTGCCAATTTGAGCGGCGCAAATCTGCTGGAAGTGAACTTAACAAATACTAATTTCAGCGGTGCGAATGTCGAGTCAGCCAGATTCGGGAACAATTCAGGAATGGATGAGGAGATGCAGGTGAATCTACAGCAGCGAGGCGCAATTTTTGAAGAGGTTTAGCCCGTAAGTGCGAGATCCCTTTTAATAGACCTCTTGCAAAAATCCTTTTAATCAAATTCTGGAACGGGCTCTCCGGCCCGTTCCACAAGAAAAAAAATTTTGTGGGATGGGCCGGAGAGCCCGTCCTAGTTATTTTTGCAAGAGGTCTATTCATCCGCCTCCATTGGGGCACGGGCGTCACGCCTGTGCGATGGAATTTAACCTTTAAACTACCGCCTCTCAAGAAAGTTGCTTCTTAATGCTTAACTCTCTAACTACATTTAGAGAGGGCGATGAACCGTAGCAGTTAAGACTGTAAACAGGCATTTCTTGCCAACACTGACGGCAAAACCAGTAACTTGCAAACGCTTCATTTATTTTTTAAACAGCCTGTCAAATAGTAGCCCTGTCTGGATTTTTGGCGGGATTGTCACGCCCCCAAGGTGAGTTTTGGAAGCCTACCAATCGGGATATTAAGATTGTAAAGTCTTAAGAATCCATACCGGGGAGTGTCAATCATTCCATCCCAAAATCTCTGCCACTTTTCCCGGCAGGGTGGTGGCTTCAAATGGTTTGCGAATTACCCCAGCAACACCAATTTCGGCAAAATTGGCCATATCGCTTGGCATAACTCTTGCTGTCAGCAGAATCACTGGAATCGATCGAGTGATGGGATCGGATTTGAGGCGAGCGCACACAGCAAGCCCATCCATTCCCGGCATTGATATATCCAGCAAAATAGCGTTAGGTCGTTCTGTTTGTAGGATTTGTAAACATTCTTGTCCTGATTCGGCCACCAGGGTGTTCCATCCCGCGAGGTCTTCCAGGCAGAACTGTACCAGTTCGCGGAGGTGTTCTTGGTCATCAACGATGAGAATTTGTTTCCCTATCATGTTGTTTTCGGGCAGGAGACTGCGATCGTAATTAGCTACTTGCAAAGCATTGATTTTATTTGGGTTGATTAGAAATGAATTTTTCGGTTGCCAATGGGGTCTCAAATACACATCTTTAAGCAATCGCTGAAATTTGCAGTTGAGACTTGAATCCCAACTTGAGATGGCTGAACTCCTCCTAATGCCAAGAACTGTTAGGATCGCGAATTAAATAACTTACAACCCACATTCCGCAGATGTGGCTCGGATTTTCTTATCAGTTGTGAAAAGTGGGAGTCCAAAATTTTTTTCGTTTAAAGTAGGCGGTTTTATCGTCACAATAGCCTAGCAAATTTACCGAAAGTAAGTAAATTGAAATATTTAAGCTTTTCTAATATATTTATAGCAGTATTTTATTGATAAATTCATGCTTTTTAGTCAAAATAACTCCCATCAAGATAATTTTATCTTGACCAATAAATTAGAATTATTCACAAATATCTACACCTTGATATCAACGATCGTCAGCCTGTAAATATTAAATAGTAGTGACAGCAACACTTTCCTAAATGCCTCAATATCTCTTGACGCTCTTGAGTTAAATTGCTGACTTGCTTCGCTCCATTTATCGTCACGAAATGCACCGCCTGAAACATCTGAAATATCCACCGTATTGTCGGCTTATTGGTTAATTTCTTCACCTGATTTTTCACCCCCTGGTTGGTAGCTTTTAGTTGTTGTCTCAATTTTCTTTGCGCTAGGTTATATACTAACAAGCACAGTCCCATTATCATGCCAATTGCTTCGACTCGCTTCGGATTTTTCACGAATACGCTCTGAGTAAAAAATAGCGGATCTTTGATAAATCTAAATCCTCTCTCGTTACTTTGTTGCGCTTTGTATTCTGATAATACCTGTTCATTACTCACTATTTTAGTGTCCAAGATGTTCGTGGCTCTCGATTAATCTCCCGGCTTTGATTTTTTCGGCTTCTATTACTGAGAGTCGGGTTTCTATTTCACCTGTAACTTGATAAACTGTTATCTTTGTCTGGCTCGATGTTTTTGGCTTGCTTGTCAGTTTTTTGGCTGGTTTTTCTCGGCACTCAATCTCTTTTATTTGGTGATATTTCCAAGAGTCTGATAACCTTTTTATCGCGATTTCTGCATCGGCAATACAAGCAAACTCTTGCCTGGATAGCTTACGCAGTGAGGTTTTGGCTGATTCTAATTGTTTCTCTACTTGCTCGCCTATTTTTTTAATGTCTGCTTGTTTTCTGATTTCACTTTCTATGACTAACTACCGTTGCTTAATGTTGGCATACTCACTTGCTATGGCGGCTATTTTATAGCCTTTTATTTGAGTTTTTTCCCAGGCGCTATCTTCCACAGCGCCGATTTTATTTTGGGCCTCTTTTATACTTAATGGCACTCTGGTGCATCCATTTCATTTCTGCCATTGCTGATAAGTTTTCTGCTGTGTATAAGGCACTGTCTGCTACACATATCCCGTCAAATGTCCACTGGTTTTTAAATTCTTTCAGTCTTGAAACAAATACACTTTTATCGTCGGCGTTTCCGTCATCTATTTTGAGATATAATGGTATGTCTCCATCTCC
>NZ_JAUBWA010000102.1:0-27848 GCF_036702825.1 Microcoleus sp. A003_D6
AATATATAGTCCAAATAAAAGTCCATGACAGCAAATGTATTGTTTGTTACATTATACACCATAAAGTCAGGAGAGCCTGACAATTAATCCACCCTGCCTAACCCCCCTTAACAAGGGGGGGACAAGAGCGCTCGAAGTCCCCAATTTCTCCCTTTAAATATTTTTTAGGCTAATCTAAAAGTAGAAATTCAAAATCGGAGAAAGTATATATGACCATTGCCACTCACCCCAAATTAACTGCACTCCCCCAACAGCGGTTGATTTTGCCGCTATCAATAGACCTCTTGCGAAAGTGCAAGCGCTGTAGTAAAATAAAAGAAAAAATTAGCTGAATAATATGAATTACGAAGAATTACAAAAGTTAACCCCCAAAGAATTTAAACGCTACTGTGGAGTACATCAAGAAACATTCTCACACATGGTAAAAATAGTCAAAGCAGAAAAAATACTTCAAAAAAAATCAGGAAGACCAAGGAGGGCGGGTTTATAAATACCCTGGATGTGAATCAGAAATACTGGTGAACCCGCCCCTACAGGATTGTCGTAATACAAATCGTTGTAATGCTGATTTCCCCTAAAACCTCACCGTCACCAAAATCACCCGCCGAGGCCGATCTTCCGCTTCAATAGTATACTCAACTCGCCCAAAACCTCTCGGCCCCGGTTCAACTAAATCATGCAGTTGGAAATTTTACTGTATTTAATATTAAGGGAAATCGATATCGGTTGATAGTCGATCTGGTTTACGCTTCTCAAAGAATCTACATCAAATATATTTTAACTCACGCTGAGTATGATAAGGATGAGTGGAAAAATGATCCGTACTTTTGATGCCAAATCTTATACAGATTTACTTGTTCGCTATCAACCCAAACCGATCGCAACTGAAGCAGAAAACGAGGCCGCGATCGCTCTCGCTCGCGAACTGGAACACCGCCCAGGGCGATCGCTGGAGTCAGAGCTATTTCTGGAGCTTTTGATAACACTCATCGAAAAATTTGAATCTGAAAATTATCCGATTCCCGCAGGGGATTCAGCTTCAATGTTACAACATTTAATGGATGCGAGAGATTTAGATAAATCTGAATTGATTCCCCTTTTGGGAACGGAAAAAGCGGTTGAGGAAATTCTGCTCGATCGAAGGGCGATCGAGATAGATGAAGCCAGAAAACTCGCCGAGTTTTTTCGAGTCGATATTAGCTTGTTTCTCGAAGCGCGATCGCAGCCTGTCTAACGGCAAAAGCGATCGACTGTTTAAAGATAACAAAACATCCAAACCAATCAGCGTTAATCCGCGTTCATCAGCGGTAAAAAAAACCAAAAATTCAACTTTCCCCAAAAGTTTGGGTCAAACAACCCCATTTAGCCCTAAAATAAAAAAGACTGACTAGCCTACATTGCCCTATGTTTGAAGCCCTTGCCGATCGACTCGAATCCACCTGGAAAAAACTGCGCGGACAAAATAAAATCTCCGAGTCCAACATCCAAGACGCGCTCAAAGAAGTCCGCCGCGCCCTCCTGGAAGCCGATGTCAACCTCCAAGTCGTCAAAAACTTCATCTCAGAGGTAGCGGCAAAAGCACAAGGCGCAGAAGTCGTTACAGGCGTCCGTCCCGACCAACAATTCATCAAAATCGTCCACGACGAACTCGTCCGCGTCATGGGGGAAACCAACGTACCCCTCGCCACCGCCGAATCCGGGCCCACAGTTATCCTGATGGCGGGTTTGCAAGGAACCGGGAAAACCACAGCTACCGCCAAATTAGCGCTGCACCTCCGCAAGCAAAATCGTACCGCACTGCTAGTCGCAACCGACATTTATCGACCAGCCGCGATCGACCAATTGCTGACCCTCGGCAAACAAATCGACGTACCAGTATTTGAATTAGGCAAAGACATTGACCCCGTAGAAATTGCCCGCCAAGGCATCGAGCACGGCAAACAACTAGGCGTAGATACCATCATCGTCGATACAGCAGGCCGCCTGCAAATCGACCAAGACATGATGGCAGAATTGGCCCGCATCAAACAAACAGTAAAACCCCACGAAACGCTGTTAGTTGTTGATGCCATGACCGGCCAAGAAGCAGCAAATTTAACCCGCACCTTTCACGACCAAATCGGCATTACCGGCGCAATCTTAACCAAATTAGATGGCGACAGCCGCGGCGGTGCAGCCTTGTCAGTGCGGCAAATATCCGGCGCGCCGATTAAATTTGTTGGCGTCGGCGAAAAAGTGGAAGCTTTGCAACCATTTTATCCCGATCGCATGGCATCGAGAATACTCGGCATGGGCGATGTCTTGACGCTAGTAGAAAAAGCGCAAGAAGAATTCGACATCGCCGATGCCGAGAAAATGCAAGAGAAAATGCTCACGGCAAAGTTTGACTTTACCGATTTTCTCAAACAAACCAGGCTGTTAAAAAATATGGGTTCCCTCGGCGGCATCATGAAAATGATTCCGGGGATGAACAAACTCTCAGACGAACAAATGCGGCAGGGAGAAGTGCAGCTAAAACGCACCGAAGCCATGATTAATTCGATGACAGTTGAAGAACGCCGGAACCCCGAACTTTTAGCAAGTTCTCCCTCCCGCCGCCGCCGCATCGGAAAAGGCGCCGGCTACGCTGAAAACGACGTAACTAAGCTGGTCAGCGATTTCCAGAAAATGCGTACAATGATGCAGCAAATGAGTCAAGGCAACTTCGCCGGCATGGGAGGAATGCCCGGAATGCCGGGAATGGGCGGCCCCGGAATGCAGCCCGGTTCCCGCGGCTATATGGGTGCCCAGCAGAAGAAGAAAAAGAAAAAAGATAAGCCAAAAAAAGGTTTCGGACAGTTGTAGAAAGCGTCAAACATATTGCACCATTGTCAAATATTTGTAGGGGCGGGTTCACCGATAATAATTGCCTAAAACACACAATCTCGTAAACCCGCCCCCACCCCGCGCGAGAGCCCTCGATCGGTATTGGTACAATAGGTAAAAATCATCTGAGATGTTGCAGCATTCTCAATAATCCTTTTACGAACAGGCAAGATGCCTGTTCCACAAAAAAAATCATCTCTTGTGGAACGGGCATCTTGCCCGTTCTTGAGAATGGTACGATCTGTCAAAACCATCAAACTTTAACTCTTTTCTTGTTGCCGAGTTCAATCTAAAAAAACCCTGGAATTGAATATGGTACAAATATTTACTGAACCAGAAACTATCTCTATAGAATTGCCAAACGCGATCGGGCTTTTTGTCAGTAGCGAGCAATTCGAGACCCTAGCATTGGCAAATCCCGACTTGAGATTAGAAAGAACCGCAGAAGGAGAATTAATAGTGAATCCACCCACCGGAGGAGAATCAGGCAGCCGCAACCTCAGCATCAGCGGGCAACTTGACCGTTGGTGCGAAGCAAATGAGGATTTAGGAAAAGGATTTGATTCTTCTACCGGATTCATTCTCCCCAATGGTGCTCGCCGTTCTCCCGACGCTTCCTGGGTGAGTAGAACTCGTTGGGAAGCACTAACTGCACAAGAACGCAAAGGCTTTGTTCCACTTTGTCCAGACTTTGTAGTAGAATTGCGATCGGCCTCGGATTCTCTCTCAACCCTCCAAGAGAAGATGCGCGAATATATGGAAAATGGAGCGAGATTGGGTTGGTTGATTGACCCGCAAAATCGGCGGGTAGAGATTTACAGACAGCAGGCAGAAGTGGAAATCTTGGTAAATCCTGTAGAGTTGTCTGGCGAAGATGTATTGCCGGGATTTGTGTTAAATTTAAGGCGAGTGTGGCGTTAAACAGCTTCTTGTTGGTTGGGCGTCTCGCCCGCCCGAAAAATACAATTTAGATACGGGAAAACCTATCTACTTTCCAAAAATCCCTTATTCTCATCCGGCACAAATTCCGTAACCACTTGGCCGCCGCCACCGTCGCCTTTGACAATCACAGTTTGATTTTTCAACTCTCCCGCCGCCCTCGGCCCTGTCAAATTAAACACCGGATTTAGTTGCTTGTAAACCACATTTCCTTCTGCGTCGAAAGTCTGATTAGTCAAATACCAAGTTACTCGATCGGTATTTAATTGAGATTGACGTTTTTCCCCGATTCCTACCACATTTCCCGTCAAATAAAATATTTTTTTATCTAAATCTCCCCGTCCCGTATCCCCAGTCATCGTCACCTTTTCCACGCGGTGCAAAACCTTCACAGGCCCGGGCGATATCACATATTGCGCCGGAAAATTCCAACTCATCAAACTGCTTTCTATTTGCAGCGGTGGGTCTGAGGGCATCAACTGAGCGTTTTGCGTCAGCGTTGCAATCTTGGTTTTTAAGTCTACATCTACTCGATCGGCAAAACCCCTGTCTGTTACTGTTTTATCTTTGTATCTGTCAATTTGAGTCGGTTTGTCGCTGTTTACCTTTTGTTGCTCCACAAACCATACTAAGTGCTCGGTTCGCAATTGCAAAACCGGATCTTTAACATTCGCAACCACAGACCCGAATAACTCCATCCTCTTAGCCCTACTGAAAACCCGCGCTTCCTTCGCTGAAGCCGTCACCTGTTTGTTCTCTCCCGTCAAATTATTGCGGACAACTAGAACATCTTCTTTCGGTCGCCACTCCAACTCATTCCCCCGCAATACCACTCCATTTTTCAGGTCTGTAGCGACTATGTTACCTTTCAGAAAAACCTGATTTCCTTCCTGAAATACCTGCCCGGTTTCTCCCTGAATGTCGTAAATTTCTTTGCCGTCCTGAAACAATTTGCCCACAGGTTTCTGAACGTTAACTATCTTTTTGTCTTTGCTGTAAACTGCATTTTGCGAGTTTACTTTCCAGAAAGTTTCCCCCTTTTCGTTTGCTTGTTCTAGGATTACTTTGTTCAAAGTTAAAGTGCTGTTTGAGTTCTGAGCAGTTTTGATATCCTCAGCTAATTTGTTCTTTTGAGGGCCTTCGGCCGCCGCACAAGCACCAATCCCCAAAATCAAGGCTGATAAAAATAGCAGCCTTAATTTTGGGGATTTGAAATTTGGAATTTGGAATTTGAGATTAATCATTGGTAATTGGTAATTGGTAATTGGTAATTGGTAATTGGCTAATTAAAAACACTAAATCAAAAATTAAAAACGTGTTATACTTTCATCTAAATTTTTAACTTCTAATTTTTAATGATTCCACCCCTTACCTATCCCCCATTCTCCATTACCGATTACCAAATCCCTATCGGTCGTCGTGTTCGTCCATCAAGCTCAGACCCGACAATGGGCGGTAAGCATAATTAGGGCGCGATGTTTTTTGGATGTCATCCTTAATCATTTCCAAATCGATATAGCGATCGGCTACATTAATCAAACTGTCGCTCGTCATCGATCGCAAACTCACCACCTCAACCCGCACGCCGCGATAGCTCACAGCATCCACAGCATAAGCCAAATCGCCGTCACCGCTCACCAAAACCGCCGTGTCGTAAGACCCCACCAAAGCCATCATGTCCACAGCAATTTCTACATCCAAATTCGCTTTCTTAGAACCGTCCGGCAACTGTACCAAGTCCTTAGAAATCACCCGGTAGCCGTTGCGGCGCATCCACAGCAAAAACCCCTGCTGTTTCTCGTTAGTGCGATCGACACCCGTGTAGAAAAAAGAGCGCAGCAGCCGCGAACCCGCAGTTAAACGGCACAGCAGCTTAGTGTAATCAATCTCAATTCCCAACTGCAAAGCCGCGTAAAAAAGGTTAGACCCATCTATAAAAATGGCCACTCGACCCCGATTTTCTAGAACCTGTTCCGGCGTAAAAAGGTCGTTGCTTTCTATT
This sequence comes from Microcoleus sp. A003_D6, assembly GCF_036702825.1. Lineage (NCBI taxonomy): Bacteria > Bacillati > Cyanobacteriota > Cyanophyceae > Oscillatoriales > Microcoleaceae > Microcoleus > Microcoleus sp. A003_D6. The sequence continues at coordinate 5,807 of NZ_JAUBWA010000102.1, forward strand.
CTATTCAACATGATTGTTATGCCTCAATTTTTATGAAAGATTGGTAATGAAATAAGTGCTAATTCGTAATCTGTCATAGCACCCCGATCGCTGGCTGCCAACTATGACGGTACTGTTTCCAGGAGTTCGAGCCGCTTAAACACTGGTTGGGGTTCTCCCAGAGTTTGGTTTGCCGGCAAAGCGCCCCAGGCAGCATGAGCTGCAAAATTCGCTAAACTGTTAACTGTAACCCGATCGTTAAAGTCAATTGAAAAACCTAGCTGCTGATAGATAGCGTTGCTGATATTCGGAATAATCGGCGATAAAAGGTAAGATGCCAGTCTAACAGATTCCAGAACAGAATATAGCACTTGTTGGACACTTTCGAGCTGTCCTTGCTTGTACAAACTCCAAGGTGCTTGCACGTCAATAAACTTGTTCCCGGCTCGAACTAATGCCAGCACGGCTTCGCAAGCCTTGCTAAAAGCCAACTCTTCGTAAAAACCCGCTACTCGATCGCCCAAATCCAGGCTCATACCCTTGAGAAGGTTGTCGCCGGAAATGTTTTCGCCCGACACATTTGGAACGCAGCCGCCGCAATATTTGCGAGCCATGTTTAAAGTGCGGTTAAGCAAATTTCCCAAATCATTTGCTAGCTCAGCATTCAATATATTGATAAACCGAGTTTCGTTAAAATCGCCGTCCTCTCCGAACTCAATTTCTTTGAGGAAATAGTAGCGCACGGCGTCAGCGCCGTATTTATTGACCAATTCGACTGGGTTTAAAGTATTTCCCTCCGTTTTCCCCATTTTTTTGCCGTCTTTGGTCAAAAACCCATGTGCGAAGACGCGCCCCGACACAGATAGACCCGCTGACATCAGCATTGCCGGCCAGTAAACGGCGTGGAAGCGGAGAATATCTTTGCCGATCAAGTGCAGGTCGATCGGCCACCATTTAGATAAAGCATTCTCTAACATCGGGTCGCTATCGGGATCTAGCAAGGCTGTCACGTATCCCAGCAAAGCGTCAAACCAGACGTAAATGGTGTGACTGGGGTCAACAGGTATCGGCAGGCCCCATTCCAGATTCACCCGAGAAATCGAAAAGTCTTGCAGTCCCGAATTGACGAAACTCAGCACTTCGTTGCGCCGGCTTTCCGGCGCGATGAAGTCTGGACGTTCTGCGTACAAGGCCAGCAGTTGGTCTTGATACCGCGACAGGCGAAAAAAGTAGTTTTCCTCGTCGCGCCACTCAACTTCCTTGCTGGTATGGACGGCACAGCGATTACCCGGTAGCAAATCCCGTTCTTCTTTGAATTCTTCGCAGGAGACGCAGTACCAGCCTTGTTGCTGGTTCAAGTAGATGTCGCCGGAGTTCCAGACGCGCTGGAAAAATTCTTTGACAATGTACTCGTGGCGCCGCGAAGTTGTGCGGATGAAGCGATCGTACTGGATAGAGAGTTGCTCCCAAAGCGCCTCAAACCCCGGAACAACTAGGTCACAGTGAGCTTGGGGCGATCGTCCCAAACTCTCGGCCGTGCGTTGAATTTTCTGTCCGTGCTCGTCCGTCCCCGTAACCAGCAAAACTGATTTGCCCCGCAGCCGCTCAAATCTGGCTAGGGCATCCGCAGCCATAGTCGTGTAAGCGCTGCCAACGTGAGGTAAATCGTTTACATAATACAGAGGGGTTGTTATCGCAAAGGTATTTTTAGTTTTATCGGTCGATTTCATTGAATGCTAAAAGAAAATTCCCTAAATTTAGTTTCGATCTTAACTCAGCGGTTAAATTTTTTATGGAGTGGCAATCAAGCCAAATTTACTGCAAGTTATTTGCAATTGTCTAACCCGGGCTATTCCCAAAAGAAATATCGCTTTCATATCAACACTAATCTTTTTTAGATATTTTTGACGAACTCTCAAAAATGTCTTAATATTTGGACATTCTTCTGCCAAGATAGCCCCCGCGTCCTCTATTCATTTCTGGCTGGCGCGATCGCTAGGAGAGCAATCTCATTCGCTCTCCTAGCGCCTGGAGGGTCGCTCGCCCGCAACTCCTGCCAGTTTCCGATCCGCTTCGGGAGGCAGAAACCGGGTTTTGTTACGAAAATCTCTCGTGAAGCGACATCGCTTTAGTTTATTGCCCCAGCCACAGCCTAAAAGCGTAGGTTTTTTTGTCAACAAACCCGCTTTCTTCATGTTGCGAGTGCGTCCGCAGACAAGAAAACCCCAAACCAGTTAAGCTTGGGGGCGATCGAATTAGGGTGCATCTAACAAGGGATTGTGCGATCGCCCTCGATCGCCATCAGGAAAATTAACTCGATTTCCGCCAATAGCTTCCGACAAATAATCTGCCGCAGCTTCCACCACCGCGATCGCATTTTCGTAAACCATCCGCGTCGGCCCCAAAACCCCAACACTACCCACCGGCACCGATCCCCGGCGGTAAGTCGAAGAAATCAGAGTACAGCCGCGAATTGGTTCTAAGGAATTTTCCGAGCCAATACGCACCGTTACCCGCTTCCCTGGCGTGTCCAACTCAGGCGATTCAAAAATCAAAGGCCAAAGCAGTTCCTGCTCTTGTTCGAGCAGTTGCACAAGGGTTTGAACTTGCTGCAACTGCGAAAACTCAGGCAAGCGCAGCGCTTCTGCCAAACCGCCGATCAGAATCCGCGTGTAGGTTGGATTGCTTTGGCGGCTGCTCAAAGCAGCCAGCATGGTTTCCATCCACTCAGCGTACAGTTCAAAGTCCCGGTCTAACTCGCTCCAGTCTAGAGCCGAGAGTTCCGAGAGCGAGTGTCCCCGCAACTTGCTGTTCAAAAAATTCGACAAAATCTGCAATTGGCGATCGACGATTTCGACATCAGGCAAATTACCTTCTGCACCCTTGGGCAACTGCACCAACACCGACTGAGTTTCGTAGGCATCCGTCACCACGATCAGCATCACCTTTCCCGGCTCTAGCTGCACCAGTTGCAAGTGGCGCAAGCAAGCCATAGTGGTTTGCGGTATGGTAATCATGGCAATGTAACCGCTGATTGTTGCCAGGATTTGAGACGCGCCGCGAAGTGCCGCGTCCATGCGACCGTCCGACCAATTGAGCTGGTCTAGTACCTGTTCCACCTTGCGGGCCAGCGTATCAGACGGCTGAATCAACTGGTCTACATAAATTCTGTAGCCGGAGTCAGAGGGGACTCGTCCGGCTGAGGTGTGGGGCTGATAGAGCAGTCCAGCTTTTTCAAGAGTCCCCATCGCATTGCGAATTGTAGCTGGGCTGACGCTGAGGTTGAATTCGTCAGCCAAAGCTTTTGAGCCAACGGGTTCCGCTGTAGCTATGTAGTGGCGAACCGTTGCCCAAAGGATGTGTTGTTGCCGATCGGTGAGGTTAACGCGCACAGATATTTAAGTACAATTAGAATTTAGAGTTGAAAGCCGCTATATTAATCGAAACGTCTGTCCCAAAAGGGCGATCGGGCCGACTTATCTATTTAAGATAACAGATTTTAGGTTAAGGAAGAAGTCAGTTGTTATTGGTTATTGGTTATTGCTTACGGGTTATTGGTTATTGGTTATTGGTAAGTTCTAATGCCCCATGCCCTCTAATCATGTTCTTTCAGAATATTTTGCAGGTAACTAGCCACTGCATCCGGCTGTTCCACCATTGCCAAATGACCGCAATCAAGCTGAAGGACATTCTCGCCGCAACCTTGAAACATCCAGTGAAAGCTAGCCAAATGCAGCACGTATTTTGGTTCCATAATTTTGTCTTTAGTGCCGGCAATAAAATAAACAGGCTGCTTGAGTTGGGACACTATTTGCGGCAAGAGGTGAATCTCCGCTTCTGTGGTGGAGTCCAACAAAGCCCCCAAAGCTGCCTCTGGATGAGCCGCCACGAAATCTCTCAAGCGCTGCCGTCCCCAGGAGCGGCCGATCGAGCCTGCCACAGAATCGCGGGCAAACACGAAATCTGCTAACGGCAACTGAGACAGCCAGAGGGGGCGCAGTTTGACTAGCTGTTTGCCCACCGCTCGAAACCGCTCGAATTCTTCCTTGAGATAGATGCCACCCCCGGCATTAACACAGATGACACCTTTAATGCGATCGGACAATTGGCTGGCTCCCCAAAGAGCGATCGTACCGCCGAGAGAATGTCCTACCAGCCAAGCACTGGAAATATCGAGTTTTTCTAATAAAATTGCCAAATCACGAGCGTAAGCAGCAGGAGTGTAGGAGGAATTCAACGGTTCGGAATGCCCGTCAGTGTCATCATGGGCGATCGAATCGCCAAACCCGCGCAAATCGTAAGTTAGACATTGATAATTGTCTGCCAAACGTGCGATCGCAGGTTGCCAGTAGTGACGGCTCAACAGCCAGCCGTGGACAAATACTAAAACGTGGGGAGTTGTTCTGGGCGCCGTCAAATCGTAGGCGTGCCTAACTCCTAGGATGTCAATGGTTGCCATAGTCTTATCATAATTCAAGAAGGGTTGATGTTGCGATCGATCGCAATTAACGCATTTTGGTCATCAATCACTTTTATCGACAAATCAAGCAGTGTAGGTGACAGTTGGGGGGTGCAGAATGTGGGTTGTAAACTTAACGTGAGGTCGTGAGCGATCGCGTCGAACTCCTGAAGGGGTGACAACAATCAGCAAAACCCTTACTACAAAAAGACATTTTAAATTTTGCTTTCTTGTCTATTAATTGGGAATAAGTCAGATTCTTAACACTCCTGATTTCACAAAAGCAGGTGGCTTTTGAGAAAAGTATAAAGTAGCAGGGATTCTTGATTCATCAGGGAGAGGAAGGAGAGCCGTCAAAGGTTGGGAAACATCACGCCCCACTAATCGCTTAGATAAACGAGCAAGCCGAGTATTTTGCCGTCTTTGAGGTTCATTCATCCCATCGAGCCAAAAAACGAGCGTGTTTTTGGATGAAACAGGTATTCTATTGTGTTTAGCCAGAACTCATTCTCGTTCTCCGTCTGGAACAAGAGTTGCCGATATTAAACCATTTTATCGAGGGGCAAAAGTCAATCGATTTTAGATTTTAGATTTTAGATTTTAGATTTTAGATTTTAGATTTTAGAATTGAAGCATTGACCCCACGAATAAATTCGGGGGCTTGTTTATCAGATACAGGTTTTTTATTTCTCCACGAATAAATTCGGGGGCTTGTAGCCTAGATGCTTTCGGTCACAGCTATTGGCGCAATTAGTATTAACAAAGTGCTAGCATTGACAATGAATGATTCAATGGACGGGCAAGCATTTGCCGTATTTATTGAGAAATTTTTATGCCCTGAATTAGGGAAAGGAGCAGTAGTAGTTATGGATAATTTACCCGCCCATAAATTAGCATCAATTGTGCCAATGATTGAAGCTTGCGGTGCGAGTGTTATTTGCTTGTCTCCGTATTCTCGCCTATTTTAACCCCATTGAACTGTGGTGGTCACAACTCAAATCTTTTTTACGAAGTTTCGCTCCAACTACGACATCAATGATTGATAAAATCATTGCAGTTGCCCTCAAGCTAATGAACCCTAAACATTTAAGAAATTGGGAAAGCTAATTGCTACTGTACCTCATAAGAGCGGGAACCGCTGTATAATTCCGATGCAACCGGAAACGATATGACACCACTGAGTGCCGAATGTGGGCTAAAATCGCTCGCCCAGCAATCTTTGTCGCACCCCCTCAGCGATTTTCTGCCCCAGATACTCGGGAATTAAACTTTCATTGGGCCCCAACAAATAGAGAATCAGGCGAGTTCGCCCCCGCCAAACCAGCAAATTAGCATTTACCACCAACAAATCCTCTTGCCAGATGGCATACATAACTTTGTAAAAAAGTCCAGGCTGGTTATCTGCTTCAATCAGCAAAGCTGGCAAGTGGAAAACCGGATCGACGTAGAATTCAGTTGCCACATCCTCCAAACCCGCGTCTAAATTAAATTCCACCGCCAACATCTCTTCAACCTCAAAATGCCCCGCCAAGGCCTCTCGAACCGCCCTACAGACGTTTTCTGCTGTTTTATCTGCCAGTACCTTGCCACCGCGAGATACTACCAATTTGATAAATACCAGCATCGGCGGGTAAATTTGACCGTACAGACTCAGACTGTGAATTGTCAGTCCGTAGGCCGCAAGCACTCCAAAAATATCGCTCAGTAGAAAAGACTGGTTCCGGTAAGCAAAATGCAGGGCACTTTTGTTGCCTTCGGGTCTGATTTCGATGACTGCTTGTCTGGTTTTATAGAGCTGATAAGCTAATTTGAGGTTTTGCAGTTGGATTTCGCTGCTGACAAATTGCTCGTAAAACTGCGGAAACGCTCGGTTAAAGCGCTTGAGGAGTTCTAGTGTAGATGGTTTTAAACCCGAAGCCATAATTGAGGGGAAGGTGCGGGAGCAGATGAGCACAACTTAAGTCGAATCTTGATATCCTCCCCACTGATGAATCAGGGGGATTCCAATCTACCCAAACAAAGAAATTTGTTTAGGGAATTGGTGGGTTGACGCTTCACTGGAAGATGCTGCATTAGATGCGGTCTTACTCCGTCCTCCACGTCCGTTTTTAGTCTCAGGCAATCCACCCGCGACTTTTATATTAATTGCGGCGTTTTTATCTCGGTCGTGAACAGCTCCGCAAAATAAGCAAGTCCATTCACGAACCGAGAGTTCTTTTTTTCCGCCAATTTGTCCGCAACAAGAACATCGTTGGCTAGTTGGCTCCCAGCGACTGATTACCCTGAAATCTCTTCCGTACATGGACGATTTAGCTTCCAGCATTGTCCGAAAACTGCGCCAACCCAAATCAGAAATAGCACGAGATAATTTGCGGTTTTTCATCATGCCGGAAACGTTGAGGTCTTCCAAAACTATCGTTTGGTTTTCACGAATAATTCTGGTGCTCAATTTATGTAGAAAATCCTTGCGGATATCGGAAATTTTGGCATGAATTCTTGCCACCTTCCGACGCGCCAATTCTCTTCGCTTACTTCCCTTCTTTTTTCTAGATAGTTTGCGTTGTGATGAGCGAAGTTTCCTCAGATGCTTCTTCAGTGGCTTGGGAGCTTTTACTTTTTCACCTGTACTCAAAGTAGCGAAGTCGGCAATGCCTAAATCTACGCCAACAGATTGTCCGTTGTCGGGCAAGACTGCCGGATTAACTTCAACCACAAAGCTAGCAAAGTATCGATTCGCAGTATCTTTGATTATTGTGACTGAGCTTGGCCCAGATGGTAATTCCCTTGACCAGACGACTTTGATTCGCCCAATTCTAGCAAGGTAAACTTTCCCATGTTTGATAGAAAAGCCTCCTTTCCTGAACCGTGCCGACTGCTTTCCATTGCGTTTCTTGAATTTCGGACGCTGAATTTTCAGACCTTTTCGTTTCCCTTTGAGTGAATCAAAGTAGTTCTTCCAGGCTACTCCTAAATCAGCAATCGATTGTTGCAAGGGGATGTTCGATACTTCCGCTAACCATTCTCGTTGTTCTAATTTTTTAGCTTGAGTAATGAAGGTTTTTTGCAAATCCCCATTACTAGGTAGCTTGTCTGCTGAATTACATAGTGCTAGTGAATCATTCCACACAACCCGACAGCAACCAAACAATTTAGTAAGGCTGCGAACTTGCTGAAAGTTTGGATATATGCGGTATTGATATCGTTGTTTCATAGAAACTATTTTAGCAGTAAAACGATCGCTGGAAAGTATATATCTGTTAAGATTGTGACTAACTCGAAAATGAAGGCGATTTTAACCGCTGCCGACTTTTCCCCGTGTCTAAAGCCAGGGGCCCGGCGGGCTCGTTTTCCGGTCAATCGATCTGCCACAAACAGGACAATAATAAGTTCCCAGATGAGCGTGGCATATCTTTTTTGTTTCCACAGTTCGAGCAAGTCAAAGAACTAGGAAACCGTTGGTCTATTAGCACTCTTCCTTGCTCCATACATCTGACACTTGTAAGTCAGTTGGTGCTTGAATTCGTAAAACCATAAGTCGCATATAGCTTCCGCCAGCTTATGGTTAGCCATCATCCCCTTTACCTTCAATTCTTCAATCTTAATCAGCTTAAAAGTCTTAGCCCAATAAGTCGTCAACTTATGCAGGAAATCTTTGCGCTGGGCGGATATTCGTGAATGAATTAGACTAATTTTATTGTAGGTTTTCCGCTGATTGTTAGAACCTTTTACTTGTTTTGAGGCCTGACGTTGCAATATTGCTAGCTTGGTTGTCGCACTGGCTATCAACGGTTTCGGCGCATCAAATACTTGATTGTTTGAAAACGCAGCAAAAACTTTCACCCCTACATCGATTCCTATCGAATCTTGGAGTTGCTGGATTGGCAAACGTTCCACATTAACACAGAAAGAGACAAACCAATGGCTTCCTTCTTTTGATAAGGTAAAGGTTTGAGAGAAAAAACTACATTCCAGTGGTTCGTGAAGTCGAAATGTCTTCAGTGTAGGAATTTTAATTGTGTTTCCAGCACTGAGTACAACTTTTCCGTTGGACGCATCTACAATGAACGATTGCTTATTTCGACGACTTGCAAATGTGGGATGACCTGATTTTCCTGAGCGATATTTGCTAAACGCATCTTTTAAATCAATTAATGCGTTTTGATACACTCGGCCCGATAGTTGATTCATCCAAGCAAATTCAGGTTGTTTTTTGACGCGATCGGTCAAGACTTTTTTGACTTCGTTAATTACTTTTGAGTACGAAAACTTACCTTCACTGTACATCTGAGTCCGAAGACTCAATCCCATGTTAAAGAAAACCCGCCGAAATCCTGCGTGTTTTGCCATCAAGGTTGCTTCTCTATTATTCAATTTGAGGGCTAATTTGACAGAAAACATACAAACCTCTTTTGGTGATTAACTATGAACAAGTTTAGCTAAGTTTTTCGGGATCGAGTTGTACACTCCTCAGTAAAAGCAGAAGCCAAATCTGTTTTGGAACGTATCACGCGAATGTCACCTTTGCGCCATTAAGAGTGGTATTTCCGACCAACCGTAAAGTTCCGCCGATCGCGCCAGCACTCAAAAGAAGGAATTTCAAAAATGCCTCTGTCCTGGTTCAGCAACAAATTTTACCTTAAGAGCGGGTAGTCCCGACACAGTGCAGCAGAACATTTCTACCAAACTTGACGAGAATCAAAAAAGCGCCGACTCAATGTTGAGCCACAAATCGCTGTTTTCGGCGTAAGATGAGTGTACCGTAAACTGTTGCTCAAGAGGCTATCGGCAATTCATCCCACACCGATCGGAGTGGGTTTATCTGTCGGGTTCTCTTTCACGTCGTCCAACTTCTACTACCTTAACCGCGCCTGCATGGGTTTTTGGAAAAACTTATTTAGTAGTTCTGAGTCTGCCTCTGTACCCCAAACAGCGGAATTTGAGGAAGATGTGGCTGTTGGGTTAGGCGATCCGCTTTCCCCAACGTTTCGCAAACCCGCCGTCCTCGGCAACGCTCGCATCTTTTTCAGTTGCGATCGGGACATTGACCTCTACGAACTCGAAGAACTCTGTAATGCAGTGGGTTGGTCCCGCCGTCCCCTGCGTAAAGTCAAAAAAGCTATTGTGCACAGCTTCCTAGTCGTCTCTATGTGGGAGATGCGGGGCAGCCAGCGACGGCTGGTCGGTTTCGCCAGAGCGACTTCAGACCATGCTTTTAATGCCACGCTTTGGGATGTGGTAGTTCATCCTGACTACCAGGGTAAAGGCATGGGTAAGGCACTGATGAAATACATCATTAAAAAACTCCGCAGTGAAGATATCAGCAACATTACCTTATTTGCTGACCCTCAGGTGGTGGATTTTTATCGAAATTTGGGCTTTATGTCCGATCCGGAGGGGATTAAAGGTATGTTTTGGTATCCAGATTAGCTTATAGGTGGGGCTCGGCGTTGATTTGTTGAGGAAATGCAATATTCACGCTGCCAAACACCTCCTCGGCCTGTGCGCTGCGGTCAGTTACGCTCTTGATGTATCCCCGCAGCGAAAGCAAGTATTATCGAACCGCACAACCTGAAGACAACTTTGGCGTAGCTGCATCGAGAGCTAAAATTAAAAAAAGCTTGACAAGCGAGCGGTTTTGTGAGTTAATGGTTAGAAGATAGCTAACTATCACAACGGGATGTAGCGCAGTTTGGTAGCGCGCCTGCTTTGGGAGCAGGATGTCGCAGGTTCAAATCCTGTCATCCCGATCGCACAATGTTAAATAATAGATTCAGACAGAAACTACCTCTACTATTTACACTTACTTAAAGTGAAAACAAATTGAGGCAGTTTTTGCCGATCGTGTGAAAGCGCGAGTCTTTGCGTTAATGTGTTTCAGGATCGCTCCTGATGGAAAAAACATGAAATCATTAGTTCGTTTGGGCGCAATATTGGGAATAGTGGGCAGCACTCTGCTGGGCCCCTCGCCAATTGGCAAGATGTCTGCACTGGCACTGCCCGAGCCGCAAATTTTGGAAAAATTGCGCGCGGTGCCGGTATTTACGATTACAGACGCTCAGGGTGCGCCCCTGATCGCTTCTGTTCCCAAGCAGGGTCAGGGTCAAACTGGTAATGCTTCCGTGGCGGGAATTTTCATCAGCCAGAAAGATGCTCAAGCTTTTGTCGATCAACTGAAAACCAAAAATCCTCAGTTGGCGGCCACGGTGCGCGTGATGCCGGTGTCGCTGGGGGAAATTTATCAGATCACTCAAGCAAATAAAGGCAAGCCAGAGGAAGTGCAGTTTGCTTTCGTTCCGGCTCCGGTGCAGGTGCAGTCGGCTAAAACTGTACTTCAGCAGACTGGTCAACAAGTTAACGAGTTCAACGGTGTACCTCTGTTTTTGGCAAGAGGCGGCGCGGAAAATGGTTATTTGACGATTCAGCGGGGTCAGCAAGAGGTGATTCCCTTGTTTTTTAACAAGGAGGATTTGCAAGGAATGGTCGATCGTTTTAAGCAGCAGCAGCCGAACGTGACTGCCACAATTAAGATTGAGGTGGTGAACTTGGAGAGCGTTTTGGAAGCTTTGCGCACTGAGAACGACCCGTTTTTGACCCAAATGATTTTGATTCCGTCGCGGGAGTCGCTGGAATTTGTGCGATCGCTCCAACCTGCCGGTGCTGGCCAAAATCCACAGCTTGCTCCGAATCAAACTCGACCGGCTCCAGCTTCTCCGGCTCCAGCTCCGAGTCAACCTCGACCGGCTCGCTAATAGTTAGTCAGCAGTCATCAGTCAGCAGTCATCAGTCATCAGTCATCAGTCATCAGTTAGTAGGTTGGGTTTCTCGACTCAACCTACTATTTACCAATTACCAATTACCTTTTTCCCAATTACCAATTACCTTTTTCCCAATTACCAATTACCAAAAAGTCTTATGTTTGTTTCTGGTTTAGAGCTTTGGCAGTGGATGAATCAAGCTAAAACCGAGGCGATCGATTATGACATTCCCCTAGCAGAGCTCGACTGGCTGCTGCAAGAGCTTGCAGGTTTAGATAGGTTGGCTCTGCGTTTGGAGTCGTTTAAAGATTTGCCAAAAATTGAATTAAAGTTGTCTTTATCTGAAATTGCTCAATTGTGGCAGCGCCGCTTGCAGGAACGGGTGCCGGTGCAGTATTTAACGGGAGTTGCACATTGGCGGGATTTTTCCCTAACAGTAACGCCGGCGGTGCTAATTCCGCGTCCTGAAACAGAATTGCTGATCGATTTGGCTGTGGAAGCTGTTAAAAGCCGTTTAGAAGCAGAAAATATCAATCAAAAATCTACCCCCCCCAACCCCCCCTTAGTAAGGGGGGGAGAAGATTTAAACTTCTCCCAGCTTCGGGGGGGAGAAGTTGCCAAATCGGATTGGGTGGATTTGGGGACGGGCAGCGGGGCGATCGCGATCGGCTTGGCTTCTGCGTTGACAAATGCTACGATTCATGCAGTAGATTGCAGTTTTGAAGCCTTGGCAGTGGCTCGACTGAATGCTGAGAATTTGGGTTTTCGATCGCGAGTTAATTTTTATCAAGGTTTGTGGTGGGAACCGCTAGCATTTCTCAAAGGTCGCGTTAGCGGGATGGTGTCTAACCCGCCTTACATTCCCAGCAGCACGGTGCTGACTCTGCAACCGGAAGTTTTGAAGCACGAACCTCACCTAGCCTTAGATGGCGGTTTAGACGGGTTAGATTGCATCAGGCATTTGGTAGAAACGGCTCCTGATTATTTAGAATCTGGGGGAGTTTGGTTGGTGGAGATGATGGCGGGACAAGCTGAGCAGGTAGCTGATATGCTGCAAAATCACGGGAGTTACGGTAAAGTTCAGATATTTCCCGATCTAGCAGGAATCGATCGCTTTGCCTTAGCCTACCGTCTTTAGATTTCAAGAATACGCCGCAAATCTCAAATCTCAAATCTCAAATCTCAAATCTCAAATGGCATGACACAAGTTTCGATAAATGCCCTAGTTCAAGGGGCAATTTCAGGGGATAGTATCGTCAGTTTTCCTACAGATACTGTACCCGCTTTGGCTGCGCGGCCCGATCGAGCAGAGTTGATTTTTGCAGCTAAACGCCGCAGTCAAGACAAACCGCTGATTTTGATGGCAGCATCGGCGGAGGCTTTGTGGCCTTACGTGCAGGGGAACCCAGCAGAGTTAAAATTGTGGCAGCAAGTGGCCGGGCGCTATTGGCCGGGGGCGTTAACTTTGGTGCTGCCGGCTTCGGCAAAAGTGCCGGCCGCCATGAATTCGATCGACCCCACTACAATCGGAGTACGAGTGCCTAACTTTCCCCTTGCTCTAAAGATTCTAGAGCAGACAGGGCCTTTGGCTACCACCAGTGCCAATTTATCCGGCCAACCGCCTCTGGAGTCGGTGGCAGAAATTGAGGCTCAGTTTCCCGAAGTCTTGACATTAGTTCCTTCTGAATTAGCAACAGCGGGAATAGCTTCGAGTTTGCCTTCGACTGTGGCTAAATGGAGCTGCGGGAATTGGGAAATATTGCGACAAGGCGCGATCGAGTTAGAATGCTAAAAGCTAAACTCCAAGGCAAATCAATATGGCGCCGATCGGCTGGAGCGAATTTATATATTTAGGTATGGGACTGGGACTGGGTTTGGGAAGCAGTTTGATTTGGCGCCCGCGGCAAAAAAGCTCGCAACAGCCAGAACCTGCGCCCCATGTGCCGCCCACTCCTCAAGAGTATGACTTAGAGAAGTTTGATGCCCTTTCCGAGCAACTTAAGCAAACTCAATTGGCTTATCAGATGGCATCGGAGATGAGTCAATTTAAGGCGGGTTTTTTGGCTCGAACTTCTCACGAGTTGCGATCGCCCCTGAGCACTATGATTGGTACGCTGCAATTAATTGTGTCGGATTTGTGCGACGATCCTGCTGAGGAACGAGAGTTTGTCGAGCAAGCTCACGTCGCGGCACTCAAGCTGGTGAAATTGATAGATGAAATTATCTCTGTTGCTAAAACTGAACACGGCAGTGACAGGATGGATATTGAGCCGATTCAGTTAGCTAAGGTTTTTGAGGAAGTTGATGATTTAACTTACTTGCAAGCTGCTAATCGCGGCATTCGTTTGGAGATAGTGCCGCCGGATCCGGGGATTTATGTATTGGCAGATTTGCCGAGGTTTAGGCAAGTTTTGGTCAATTTGGTAGATACTGCTGTTGCTCAGATGGAGGAGGGGAGTATTTCTGTTTCGGCACATTCTTCGCCGGCATCTGGATCTGTTCGCATTTGGGTGGACGATCAGCGTTCAGTTAGTGCTTGGAGCGAGTCTTGGGATTTGCTGAAGCACGATTTGGAGTGTGATGCTACTAAGAGCAGCGATAATTCTCAGGTGTCTTCTGGAATGAAGTTATTGATGAATCAGACTCTTTTAAGTTTGATGAACGGAAAGTTGGAGGTTCTGGCTGTGCCTTCTGAGTCCGAAGAGTGCAATTTTAACCGGACTCAGTGTTCTATTCCTTTGGCAACTTTGTGATGAAGGAAGTTCGGCAACAAGCAGTGTACGGGATTTAATAGACATAGGAGTGAAAAGCCTGTCTTGAACAGGCTTTCCGGCCTGTTCCACAAGAATTATTGGAGATGTCTAATAGGGAGTAAGGTGCGCAATGCGCACCCTACATCTTATAAATTTTGATGCCAATCGGGTGATTATTTAACAATTAGCAGTTAGCAATTCGCCGTTGCTAATTTCTAATTCGAGATTCTCTTCTAGAAGCTGATTTTCAAGTACCATTGTGGTGCTGGCATTGTGCTGAAAACCGATGCGCTCGTAGAAGCTTTGTTTGTAAGTTGTCATCAGGTAAACTCGCTCTACTCGGCACATTCGAGGGTGACTCAAGACGGTTTGCACTAATTTGCGGCCGAGTCCTGCACCTTGGTAATCCGGGTGAATGGCGACATCCCAGATGGTGGCTCGATAGATGCCGTCTGAGGTGGCTCTGGCAAAGCCGATCGCCCGATCGCGGTCCCAAACTGTAACAACTGGTTCGCTGTTGGCGATCGCAATTTCCCAATCTTCTATCTTGCGTTCCCTCGCCCAAAAGGCGGCGGCTTTAAATAGTTCTTGGATCTGTGCGATGTCGGCGCGATCGCGACCTGTACAAAATTGAATGTGACTGGAATCCCTAGTCGTTGATGTCATGCTCAATCTGCCTTCAAGTTGTATCTAAACTGTGTTACTTTTACTGTTTTACAGGAGTAGGAGTGAAAGTTGATTTTGCTTGGGAACGATCGATGGTTGAATTCCCCATTTACAAAACCATTTTTATTCATACATATTTTTTAACTAATTTCGGTGATTATTAATACTTTTTTGGGTATATTTTGTAAAAAAGTCTTTGACTCAGAATTCCCAACTTCATAACTCATACCATTTGCAGTTTTAGATTTGAGATTTTGTATTGGTTTGGAGTTTGCCCGGGTTTTTGGTCGAACATACTTCGTTAAAGCTGAGATGTTGCACCATTGCAAGCAACAGGCAAGATGCCTGTGAAGCGAGAAAATTTATCTCTTGTGGAACAGGCATCTTGCCTGTTCCTAAACAAGTAATAGAATGCTGCAAGATGTGAGTTACAGCCCACCGAAACTGTAAAAACCCGGTTTCGAGGCGTCGTCCATCGGTAAGCGATAGCTTGTGTGTTGCCTAATTGCTCAAAAATCATATATCGAGAGAGGTGTTGACTCCACGAAAACACCCGAAGATTGTGCTGTGGAGTCAAATCTCTAATCTCTAATCTCTAATCAAGTGAATCAGTTTTGCAGCCAGCGGGCGGCGTCTTTGGCGTGATAAGTCAAAATCAAATCAGTACCAGCACGCTTGAATCCTGTCAAAGTTTCCATCACTACTCTTTCTTCATCTATCCAACCGTTGAGGGCGGCGGCTTTCACCATCGCATATTCTCCAGAAACGTTGTAAGCAGCAACTGGCAGGTTAGTTGCTTCCTTCACGCGCCAGATGATGTCCATGTAAGCTAAAGCGGGTTTAACCATCAGCATATCTGCGCCTTCGGCAATGTCCAGAGCAATTTCTTTGAGTGCTTCGCGGCCGTTTCCCGGGTCCATTTGATAGGTGCGCCGATCGCCAAATTGCGGAGCAGAATCGGCCGCATCGCGGAACGGGCCATAATAAGCTGAGGCGTATTTTGCCGCGTAAGACATGATGGGAATATCTTCAAATCCAGCACTGTCCAATCCTTCGCGAATTGCTCCGACAAAACCGTCCATCATTCCCGAAGGTGCGATAATATCTGCACCGGCTTTAGCTTGAGCAACGGCGGTTTTCTTGAGCAATTCTAGTGTCGGATCGTTCAATACGCGGCCGCTTAAATCTCCGACTTCCAAATACCCGCAGTGACCGTGACTGGTATATTCGCACAGACAAGTATCGACCATGACGATTAAATCCGGTACGGCTTTTTTAACTGCTTCCGTCGCTTTTTGGACGATGCCGCAGTCGTGCCAAGCACCTGTAGCATCTGTGTCTTTATCTGCGGGAATGCCGAATAAAATAATCGCGGGAATGCCGAGGTCGTAGACTTCTTTTGCTTCTTCTACTATTTTGTCTACCGATAGCTGGTAGACTCCGGGCATCGATGTGACTTCTTTAGCAAAAGCTTCCCCCGGTACGGCAAATAAGGGGTAAATTAAATCGCTGGTTGTCAAGATATTTTCGCGTACCATCCGGCGGAGTTGGGGATGGTTGCGGAGGCGGCGGGGGCGGTGAGTTGGAAACATAATGTTTTTTTACGGTAGATAAAGCCCTATTTTCTAGGACTCGCGTCGTTTCTTTAAAAGTCTAGAGCTTATTGTTGGTCGATCGCCCTGTACTTAATTGACACTCCGGGCGCCTTTAGGCGCGAGGATTCTTGGTTCAGTCAGTCGATTTGCTCGTTGATCTTACCACCAATGAGTAGAGATCGTTCTGTCCCCAAGCGTTAATTTCGGCGTGCCCCACCGTATTTAAACTGATTCCTGCTTGCTTCAATCCTTTTTCCAAAATGTTAATCGCGGCGTTGCGATCCCGATCTAATACCGCGCCACAACAACAAATATGGGTTCTAGTTGATAGCGATTTTTTGACGATATTGCCACAGGCTGAACAATCTTGGGAAGTGTATTGAGGGGCGACAGCAATTACTGTTTTACCGTAAATTTTCCCAAAATATTGCAACCATTGAGCAAATTGATACCACCCTGCATCGCTAATTGATTTGGCAAGCTTGTGGTTCTTAACCATATTCTTCACCTGAAGGTCTTCGTAGGACACAAAATCGCTAGATTTTACCGCGCACAACGCCGTCTTAACGGCGAAGTCTTTGCGCTGCCTGCTGACATAAAGGTGTTTTCTTCCTAACTTGTTAATCGCTTTTTTACGATTGCTAGAACCCTTCTTTTTTCGAGAAACTCGTTTTTGTAATCGTTTTAAAGCTTTTTCGTTTTTGCGGAGATAGCGAGGGTTGGCAACTGTTTCACCATCACTGTCGGTATAGAAATGGTTTAATCCCACATCTATGCCAATAGCTTTACCAGTGGAAATAGATTCCCCTATTCGTTCCACATCGATACAAAACTGAGTGTAGTAACCGTCGGCACGCCGAATCACCCTAACTCGCTTAATCTCGCTGGGTGCATAAAAATGCAAATCCCGACTGCCGACTAACTTGAAAGTTCCAGCAGCAAAACCGTCCGTAAATGTTAAACATTTCTTGTTGGAAGAAAGCTTCCAACCTGATGTCTTGTATTCTACGGAACGAGTATGTTTTTTGAACTGCGGGTATCCTTTTTTCCCTGGTTTCTTGGCTTTACAATTTGCGGAAAAACGTTGGATAGCAAAAATCGCACGTTCAGCAGAAGCTTGACGCGCCATTGAGTTAAGTTTGCCTGCCCATTCAAACTCTTTGGCCATGAGGGCACACTGTTTGTATAGGTCAATCAGCTTAACTCCTTGATTTTCGATCCAGTATCTAAGAGTTTTATTTCTGACAAATTGAGCTGTCCGAATCATTTCGTCGATGACTAGGTATTGCTGCGTTTTGCCTTTCAACTTAAACTCTAATACGATCATGCAAGTATCCTATCACACCTATAAAACACTATGTCTATAAAATGTGTTTACTTTATAACTTTTTACACATTACGATCGAAATTAAAGCCGTCCTAGAAGGAGGGGGCTTTAAACCCAATTATTTTGGTAAAACCCGCGATGTCCCTTATTCTTCGTCAGGAATGCAAGTGCTTTCGGGCCTTTCCCGTTGCCAGACTGAGCCCTAACGGTGCTGGGATCGGTTGGTACGGATATCTCGCTGGCTTCATACCTATAACCAGGCTGCCCAGAAGCGAGAATAGACGGTAAATTATAAATGTATCGAATAGTAACGGTCTTATGTACAAGCAACTAATTTCAAAGATCAAACCGCTTTTGAAACCACTATTTGCGATCGGTCTGGTACTGACGCTAGCCCTCGGTAACGCTGACGGAGCTCTGGCGGCCCGCAGCGGAGGACGCATCGGCGGCGGCTCTTTTAGTGCTCCGGCGCGCAGTTACTCGTCTCCTAGTCGCACTTACGCGCCGTCGGGAGGGGGTTACTACCCCGGCGGCTATGGTGGCGGATTTGGCGGCGGCTTCGGTTTCCCGTTCTTGCTGCCGTTTTTTGGCTTTGGGGGCGGGTTTGGAGGCCTGTTCTCGATTTTGATTTTTATTTCGATCGCTAATTTCCTCGTCCAAAGCTTCCGCCGCGCCGGGGGCACAACTGACGAACTCGGCAACAGCGCCCCTACTACGACCGTATCTGTCGCCCGCTTGCAAGTTGGTTTGCTAGCAGAGGCCCGCGGTTTGCAAGCCGAACTCGACTCCCTAGCGCGCAAAGCGGATACCGATACAGCGACCGGTCGCGCTCAAGTGGTGCAAGAATCTACTCTGGCGCTGCTGCGGCATCCTGAATACTGGGTTTACGCGGGCGCTGAATCTCTGCAAACTCGCTTGGAAGCAGCCGAAGCTAAATTTAATCAATTTTCTTTGGCAGAACGCAGTAAATTTACCGAAGAAACGCTCTCGAATTATAACAACCAGCTCCGGCAAGCAGGGAGCAGCAATATCCTGCCAGGTTTGCAGGAAAATGGGGCGCTGGTTGCCTCTGATTTGAATTCAGATCCCGGGGAATTTATTGTGGTGACGGTGATTGTCGGTACTCAAGGTAAATTGCAATTGCCAGCAGTGAAAAACTCTGAAGATTTGCGCCAAGCTTTGCGCCAGATTGGGGGAGTATCGAGCGAGCAGTTGCTGGCGGTTGAGGTGCTGTGGACTCCTCAAGCGAACGGGGACACTCTGAGTGCTGATGATATGTTGGCCGGCTATCCTGATTTGCGATCGATTTAGCGAGCAAGAGTGGGCGCGGAGCATTGTCTGCCGCGCCCGATCCCGCAGCAAAGCTGTGCGGGCGAACCCGATGATTTTTGAGACGGGCATTTCACAGGATGTTGTGGAGGTCGATCGAGTTAAAAAAGATTGTTCAACAAATGCTAGTATTGAGGGATCATTATTCAGTCTGATTCATCTGCTACTGGGAAAACCTGCCCTAGAAGCGTTTTGCGAATAAGTTAGGCAGGATAAAAAAACTCTTTTGAGCGAGAACTGCTTCGGAAGAAGCTGTAACCGCGCGCCCTCAAAATTTTCTATAAAGAAGCGATCGGGATCTAAACTTATGGCCGAAACCAGTAGAAAAAAAGCCCTTTTTATTTTGAGCCAGTTAAATAATGACGATATCGACTGGATAGTCCAAAAAGGCAAAAAGGAAGTTCTCGATGCGGGCGCGATTTTGATCCATGAAGGGAGACAGATCGATGCGCTATACATTGTTTTGAAGGGGAGTTTGAGCGTTTTAATCGAGGCCGATCAGACTAAAGAACTCGCTAAAATAGCCAGCGGAGAACTTGTGGGAGAAGTTTCTTTCATTGACACTCGCCCTCCTTTGGCAACGGTGAAGGCGATGGAAGAAACTCATTTGCTGGCAATTCCTAGGCGACAGTTAGTAATCAAACTTCAACACGATATGGGCTTTGCTTCCCGGTTTTATTATGGAATTTCGCTGTGTCTGGCAGACAGGATGCGCGGTACGATAAGACATATAGAATACGGCCGTAATATTGAATTGGAGCAACGGGAATTAGATCGGGAGGATATTAATCCGAACGTCATTGAAAATTTGGCGCTTGCTCAGGCTAAGTTCAATTGGCTGATGGAAAATATTAGGGCTTGATTAATTTTAAGGCGATCGCCACTGATGTAAACTGTCAACTCTCAAAACAGAACCCGAAAGGAAAGGGCGGTTTTACCGGGAATATCTATCGACAACTGCCGGAACTAGAAAAACCCCCCCTTTGCTTTGCAGTTGCAACCTCCCGCGCTGACCGCCAACTACCAACCAGACAACCTAGATAATTCCTGGCCCTTTGCCGCGGGTGTCTGCTTCCGCTGTCAGTTTTCCTTCCTCGCCTTTTTTATCTTTGACTTCTGCGAGAATTCGAGCCCGTTCGGCGGCTTCGGCTTCCTCTTTTGCTCTCAAATCGCCCGGTTCGTTGATGTACATTTCGGGTTCGATCGCGTAATTGTTAACCAGACCTTCTTTGTCTACGGTATAACCATCTGTGGTGTGAATGCTTTCGTCATCGGTTTGGTCGTCGGTTTTTGCACTTTTCTGCTTCCCTTCGGTGGTTGTGTGCATGAAGTTAGCGCCTTCGCGTTCTTGCCGCGCTGCTGTCTCAGCAGGAGTAATGCCCCTGTCGTAGTGGGGGGCTTCCATATTAGCTTCGATTTGTTCGTCGGCGGGTGTTGATTTGCTAATTTCTTTGTCGGATGGTGTTGGTTGGCGATTAGTCATGATTTATTCCTGAGTTATCTTTTCAAAAAGATGTTTGGCTTATGTTTAAATATTAAGGCCAAGCTAGCTCATTCACAAACTATCTTTGGTTATAGTTTTCGAGAACTTGCTTTGATAGCAGATGTTGAAGGAAGCAGGAAGAAGGAAGAAGGTTTTATTTATCTAGGATAAAAGGAAGAAGCAATCTTCCGCAAGGGTTTCAGGAATTAAGAACGTGCTAACCGTCAGGGCGGTTGCTATATGAAAAATATATTTATTGAGCCTTCCTCAAGACTGATAAAATTCTCTCTTCATTGCAGATTTCACAGTCTGCGATTATTTGACATCTATCTAAAGGTAGGTAATTGGAAACTGGAAATTGAGAATTAGTAATTGGGAGAATGACTAATGACTAATGACTAATGACTAATGACTAATGACTAATGACTTCTTTTATGCTTCTTTATAGAAGCGGATGATTTCGCGGACGTGGTTGAGAAATTGTCCGTCATCGGTGAGTTGGGCGATCGCACTTTCTGCATCTCTTCTGAGTTTAGTGTGTTCTGCCTGATTTGTCGCTTGCAAAGATTGTAGAGATGCGGATAAATTAGTTAATTGTATTTTGATAGCCTGTTGCTCCCGATTTTGGACAGCCACCCACGAATTCGGATTGTCTGAACTTAATTGATCGGTCAAATCTCTAACTGTAGATTCTAATTCTGCAAAGCGGCTGCGGAGTTCGACAATATCTTCGCGGGGGTGCAAAAATTGGCGGCGGATACTTGTCAGCCGCTGGGCTAAATACTGATAACCTCGGATAGCTGGACGCAGTACAGTTAAAAGCAGTGCAGCACCGGAACTGAGATAGCCAATAGCACTAATTCCGGTGGTGGCTAGGGCGTAAAGTGCGATCGCGCTAAACAGGTGAAGTCCGATCGCCACAAAGAGCGATCGGCTCGCTAATACAGTAACGTATTTGAGTTGTTCCGGATCGACAGCAATGTTTTTTTTAGTAGATTCTGCGGCTTGCGCTAAAACTTCTTTAGCTTCAAAATGGATATTCCAAGGAACTGTAACTATCAGCAACAACCATTCAAAAATAGCAATGGCAATTACCCAATCAATAAAACTGCCGGCGGAGACGTGCAGCCATTGCAGAATGGCAAAAACTAACAATAAAAATAGACCAGTGCCCGCACCGAAACCCGCAAAAGTGTAATACATAGCGATCGCCTTGGTGGAATGTTGTTTTGATTGTGGGTAGGTTGTTTAGGTATTGAGTAATAAACTGTGACAGTTAAGTAATCGTCCTATAAATCCTGGTTCATTAGTGATTAGTAACAGCGTGGGGCCAGGGTTGCCAGAAAGCAGTTTTTTTCACACAAATACTTGCTCTACCTCCATCGTGGAATGTTGTTTTGATTGTGGGTAGGTTGTTTAGGTGTGGAGTAATAACTTGTGACAGTTAAGAAATCGTCATATTAAACCCCGTTTATTAGTGATTAGTAATACTCCGGGACACAATGGTTTCCAGACCCCGGGTTTGTTTAAGAAAAATACAGGGGCTTTAACCCATAAATCATAGTTAAATGAAACTGTCTGTTCGTGAAGATTGGGTAATAGACCTCTTGCAAAAATCCTTTCATCAATTGATGGGACGGGCTCTCCGGCCCGTCCCACAAGAGTTATTTTTTCTTGTGGGATGGGCCGGAGAGCC
>NZ_JAUBWA010000103.1:0-26046 GCF_036702825.1 Microcoleus sp. A003_D6
GTTAAGATTTCACCTGCTGAGGAAGCTGGAACCCTGATTCTACCGTTGGTGATTGAAAACTGTCCGGACTATTGTTGTTTGTACGTTAGAGAATGTAGTAGGGTGCGTCAGTCAAGAGATTTGACTCAACTCCCACAATTTGCTGCTGACGCACCGCAGAGTAGAGACGATCGCACTTTGCTGTACCCGAATGCCTCCAAAAGTATTTACCAATGTGTCTCAGGCAGGCTAAACTAGGAATTAACAAGCTTGACCGTCACGGCAGCAGGATTAGCCATCCTCTGTATCGTCTGGCCAAGGTCGAATCACTCCAATTATTCAAAGCTATGATTTTAGCGACAAAAGAAATCATTGAAAAAAGCAATGACATCGAAGAAATTAAGGGAGTTGGAGAACAATTTGCAGCAATACAACAATCCTTAGAAAAAGCATTCCAATCTCAAGATGCTCTGGCACCAGAGGAGGCTCTTCGAGATCTGCTGTCAATCTACGAGCTTTATCTCCATATTGAATCAGAAAGCAATCCTTCTGAGAGATATAAAAGCTTAGAAGAACTTGAACGTAGCGTCGAAGCATTTAAGACAAAGTACAAAGAGTTTGCCCCGAAAGAAGCTGTTGATGGCATAGAAAATGTACAACTTTGGGCTAAAATATCTAGAACAATGATGTCTGTCAAATTTTATACGCTTGCTGCATCTGTTGAAGACAACGAAGTAAAGCAACTAGGATTGTTTTACGCAGGACTCATCGATTTATTAGATATTGCAGAAAATTATCTAAGCTTCTTTACCAAAAGAGGTCGCGAATTAGCCAAAGATCTAGCTCAGACATTTATCAGCTATAAAACATTTGAAGATTATACCAAGAAAAGACCAGCCGATGAAATCACCAGCCAAGCTATAGGCATAAGAAATGCAGCCAAAGCACTTTTGTGGGAAATTGATAGGCACGATCGCAAAATTTTCTCGTATAAATCACTCTATGAAGAAGCTAACAATGCAATAAAAACAGATGATAAAAAAGAACTCCTTAAAACTTTGCAGTCCTGGCGTGAAGAGTACATTAATGAGCTTGAAAAGCTATCAGACAACTAGCAACCTAATTCATGAGTACGTTAATTTTTTTAGATACGGGTGTCCTCGGAAAACTCATACATCCCGATGTTGAGCAAGGCAAAACTAGGTTGGCTCAAAACGCTGAAAGCGAAGTTAAGGAATCGATTCTAGAAGCAATTGAATGTAATGAGTGGTTAACGACGCTAATAAATGAAGGATATCCTGTAGCTATATCCGAAATCGCAAACTATGAAGCAAGGCGCGAGCATCTCAGACGAATCAGCGATCGCAAATCAGGACTAGAAGAGAAACAAAAAGCTATTAAAGCTATTCAAAGGCTAGATGCGCTAATCACAAAAAAAGGGGTTGCATCTTTTCCAGTTACTTGCGAAGAGGGCAACGTAATGCAAGAAGCGGCTGAGCTATGGGCTTTTGCACGCAATAATTCTTATGTAGCCTACGATGCAGACTTAATCATAGCCGCTCAAGCCGTCATTATTAAGAGAATAGGAATAGACGTAATCATTGCAACAACTGATACCGAAGACTTTAACCGATTGCTACAACAGCACCACATTGAAGCTAGACGCTGGAGTGATATTAAACCTTAGCTGAACTGTCTCTCATTTAATTTTCCACTGTTTTTTTCCTAAAACTCAAGGGGCAACTCTCTAACAACTTAACTAATATTAGGAAACACAACCAAAATGTCATTATTACAAGCACAGCAACTTACAATGCGATTCGGTGGTTTGACTGCGGTAAATCAGGTCAGCTTAACTTTAGAAAAAGGCTCGATCGCCAGTTTGATCGGCCCCAACGGTGCCGGGAAAACCACATTTTTTAATATGCTGACCGGCATCTACAAACCGAGTGCCGGTCAGTTGGTACTTGAAAATAAAAATATCACCGGTTTACCTCCGGATCGCCTGACAACTTTCGGCATTGCTAGAACATTTCAAAATATCCGATTGTTCAACAACATGACTGTGCTGGATAATGTTTTAGTCGGTAGACACTGCCGCTTAAAAGCTGGTTTGTTGGGTGCAATCCTCCGCCCTCCGGCTGTGATTTTGGAGGAACGGGAAGCTAAGAAAAAAGCCTTGAGTATGCTGGATTTTGTCGGTTTAGGCGTGAAGAAAGCGCCGGAGTTGGCAAAAAACCTTTCCTACGGCGACCAGCGCAGATTGGAAATTGCCAGGGCCTTGGCTTCCGATCCGAAAGTGCTGCTTTTGGACGAACCGACTGCGGGGATGAACCCGAATGAAACGGCCGATTTAACTCGCTTTATTTACCGGATTCGCGATGAGTTGGATTTGAGTATTTTGCTGATCGAACACGATATGAAAGTGGTGATGGGAATTAGCGATCGCGTTAGTGTTATGGAGTACGGTACTAAAATTGCTGAGGGAACTCCGGCAGAAGTTCGCGCCAATCCTCGGGTGATTGAGGCATATTTGGGAAAAGAAGAAGATGGCAATGGTTAATGGGTAAATATCTCCATATTGTGATTAAAATTTATGTAAAGATAGCCCACAAAGAGTAATTATGCTAGAAATTAAAGACATTCACACCTACTACGGAAATATCCACGCTCTCAAAGGAGTATCGCTAACAGTCTCCCAGGGAGAAGTTGTGACATTAATCGGTAGCAACGGGGCGGGGAAAACTACAACTCTCCGCACGATTCAAGGACTGCTGCGCCCGCGCCAAGGCACTGTATTATTTGAGGGAAAGCCTTTAGAAGCTCTATCTACAGAGGCGATCGTCCGTTTGGGGATTTCTCAAAGTCCCGAAGGGCGGCTGATTTTTCCGCGCATGACGGTGCAAGAAAATCTGGAAATGGGTGCTTATCTCCGCAGCGATACTCTCGGTATCAAGTCGGATATGGAAAAAGCTTTAAATTTATTTCCCCGTTTGCGAGAAAGAATTAGTCAAAAAGGGGGAACTCTCAGCGGCGGCGAACAGCAAATGCTGGCGATCGCCCGGGCTTTGATGTCGCGCCCCCGCTTGCTATTATTGGACGAGCCGAGTATGGGCTTGGCGCCGATGTTAGTCAGTCAAATTTTTGCGATCGTCCGCGACATTAACGCTGAAGGAACAACTATTTTACTGGTGGAACAAAACGCCCGTATGGCTTTAAGTGTGGCCCACCGCGGCTATGTCATCCAAACTGGTGAGGTTGTAGTCGCCGGTACTGCTAGCGATTTGCAGTCCAATGAAACTGTTCGCAAAGCGTATTTAGGTGAAAGTTAAATAGCTATTCTGTTAATCGGTAATGAGTAATCGGTAATCGCTAACGGCAATTCCCAATTAGCAATTACCAATTAGCAATTACCAATTAGCCCGTTTGCGATCGCAACTTCCCCGTTTGCAATTCAATTTCAAAAGCCGCCCGCACCTTTTCCCACTCCGCTTGGGCTTCCAACAGGCGATCGCGCGCCGTACTCGCATCAAAAACCTGTTCCCCTCCAGACTCAACCGCCACGCGGCCCATATACTCCAACTCCTTGCAAACCTCAGAAAAAAACACGGCTCCTAAATTGGCGCTGCTCGACTTCAGCGTGTGAGAAGCCAGCTTCAAACTATCAGCATCGCCGAGAAAAATAGCCTCCTTAATTGTTTCTAAATACTGCGGTGCGTCTAACAAATATATCTTAATCAACTCCCCCAAAAAATCCGGGTCTTCCTCATCGTCTAGCTCGCGGAGATTCTCCAAAACATGATAATCAATCGGCGAATCTGCTTCCGTTTTAACGCTAGAATATCCAGCAGCCTCACTGTCAAGTTTGTCAGATATATCTGGATTTTTCGGCTCAGTAACGGCATCCACTTCATCCCGATTCAGAGGTTGGCACTTGCTCAGGGCGATCGCCAACTCTTCCCGGCGCACCGGCTTAGTAATATAATCGTCCATACCTGCTTCCAGACACTTTTCGCGATCGCCCTGCATCGCATTAGCAGTCATCGCAATAATTCTCGGCTTCTTATTAGCGGGCCATTCCCGACAAATCCGGCGCGTAGCTTCCAGCCCGTCCATCTGGGGCATCTGCACGTCCATCAGCACAACATCGTAAGATTGCCGCTTGCACGCTTCCAAAACCTCCAACCCATTAGCCGCAATATCGGCCCGATATCCTATCCTGTCGAGCAAATGCGTAGCGACTTTTTGATTCACCACATTGTCCTCGGCCAGCAAAATCCGAATCTGACCAGAATTAGCTGCATCCTGTCCAGCAGAATTGCTCGCAATCTGCCTCAAAACCGCAGGCGTCCGCTGCACGCGGTGCTGTTCTTGAGAATTTTCAAAATACTTCAATCCCGAAGTCAAAGTCGCCACATTTGAAACTTCTCCCCTGCCGCTTTTGCCCGTAACATATCCAAAAACTTGCAGCAACACATTATAAAACTGTGACTGTTTGAGAGGCTTAGTTAAAAAAGCAGAAAAATGTACTTCTGTAGTTTCAAGTTTCTTCCAAACTTCCGCCTTGCTCAAATAAGTAAACAGAACCAAAGGCAGGGGAACTTTGCGAGGGTTTTTAACTTTGATGGCATTCGGATCTAACTCGTCGCCGCTAGACAAATTGCTCAGCTCAAATTTCCGAATCTCCACAGCCAAAGCCACACCGTCTATATCTGGTAGATTCATCGCCAAAATAGCCAAATCGATCGCCGAGTTTTCTTTGATGATTTTCAAAGCCTCAACACCCGAAGTTACAGCCACGGGTATCATTCCCCAAGACTCAGCCTGCCGGATCAAAACTTGCCTGTTAATGGCATGATTCTCAACAATTAACAAGCGCTTACCAGCAGCAAATTCCGGCAGTTTTTCCTCACCCAGCCTCTGGGTCGCTTCAGCAATCACCGTGAAATAAAAAATCGAACCCGAACCCGATATCGACGGCCCAGTAAATCCCGCAGGCGGCGTTCCTGCCGTACTTTGTCCGATCGCAGAAACTGCCGGTTTAGACTGGGAACTTCCCTGACAAACCTGACTGACCACCCACATTTGACCCCCCATAAGATCGCTCAAACGCTGGCTGATAGCCAGTCCCAAACCCGTCCCGCCGTAATGTCTCGTTGTCGAAGCATCCACCTGCGAAAAAGCTTTAAACAGGCGATCGATCCGGTCTGGCGGAATGCCAATTCCCGTATCTTGGACAGCAAATTGAATCTCGTATTGTCTGCTACCTGCCAACTGTCCCTGGTTAATTGCTAGCGGTTGCGGCTCTAGAATATTGGTTATTTCCGGCAAAATTTTAGCAGGTACCTGCTCGATTTTCCGAGCCGTACAGCAGACAACAATTTCTCCCGATTCTGTAAACTTAACTGCATTGCCCAGCAAATTTACCAAGATTTGGCGCAGCCTCGTGACATCTCCTAAAATCTTTTTCGGAACAGAATCGTCAATAAAATAAGCCAACTCTAAACCTTTTTCCGACGCTCTCGGAGCCAGCAATTCCAGAGATTCTTCTATACAGTTTTGCAGCTCGAAGGGGCTGCGTTCCAAATCCATTTTTCCCGATTCAATCTTGGAAAAGTCGAGGATATCGTTAATAATAGTCAGCAAAGCATCGCCGCTGGTGCGAATTGTCTCCACAAAATCCCGCTGTTCTGGAGTTAGTTCCATATCCAGCAGCAAACCCGTCATCCCGATTACCGCATTCATCGGAGTGCGGATTTCGTGACTCATAGTGGCTAAAAATTCGCTCTTAGCTCTGTTAGCAACTTCCGCCGCTTGTCGCGCTTGATCCAAAGCTTCATTTTGGTCGGCCAACTGTCGCTGTCGCTGAACTTCTGTTTCTAAAAGTTGTGCTTGAGCTAAAGTAATTCCGACTTGAGCGGCAACATCTTCTAACAGTTCAATTTCGTCGGGAGTCCACTGGCGAGTTGCATCGCACTGGTGTAAAGTAATAATTCCATTCGGTTTTCCTTGATAGGAAGTGCGAACCGCCAACATAGATTTTAATCCGATGCGGCGGCACATCGGCACGGAAGTTTCGAGCAAAGGATCGGCAAACACATCGGGAGATGCCAGGGCTATATCTTCAGCGAGCAGTTTTTCTGTGTAGGGGTTGTAAGTGACAGAAAGTTCTAAATCTAAAGCCGATTCGTGACCCGGTTCTAAGTATTCCGCGACGCAAGGAAGGTGGGGATAAGGTTGGGAAAGATAGGTATGAATTGTACAGCGATTGACGCCAAATACGCGGCCGATTTGGGTAGCCGTAGTCTGAAAAATTTCTTGAGTATCTAAGGTCGATCGCACTTTTTGAGTAATTTGTTTGAGCAGCAAAACGCGCTGGTACTGCCGCTGCAAAGTGCGATCTCGCTCTTCCCGGGCAATTTCAGTGCCGATGTAATTGCCCATCAACTTTAAAATTTCAAAATTCAGCGGTTTCAAAGCAGGTTTAGCGGTGCGGGAAGTAAAGCTCAAAGTGCCAAAAACCCGTCCTTGCACTATTACCCGCGTGCCGACAAAGGCCTCCAACCTGCGCACGGTGTAAGCGGGGTGATTCCGCCACTCAGTAGTGCCGACTGATTCGATAGAAATAGGTTCGCTCGATCGCAAAACCTCTCGCTCGAAGGTTCTGCTCAAAGCAAAACCGTCTCCTTTAGCAAATCCAAAGGGAAAATCTTCCGGTACATAAGCCGCGATCACTTCGTAGCGATCGCCCAAAACCCTGCCCAACAGCCCGATATCCATCCCAAACTGACTGCAACCCATTGCCAGCAACCGGGCCGTTCGCTCGTCAAAAGAGCCGGACGATGCCACTATTACCTCGTAGAACAATCGAATTGCCCGCTCGCTTTCCCGCAGTTCCTCAACTCCTTCGACGCGGTTGCAGACATCGTGCAAAGTCCCTAAAATTCCCGCTATTTCACCTTGGAAATTCAGCATAACTTGGGCAAATATTTCAACTGAAATAAAGCCAGAATTACCGTGAATTCCCAGTTCGTTTTTGCCAGAGTCCGACTTGTATTTTAATCGCAGTTCTCGCCGACAAAATTCCGACTTCCCCGACAGCAAAGAATCCAATAAACTTGCACACTGCGGGTGTTCATCTGGATGTATCCAATCTAAAAAATTAGTTTGCAAACTTTCGGCAACTGAAAAACCCGTAATTTCTGTCCAAGCGCGGTTGAGAAATGTCCAAACCCCCGCGGCATCCATCTGAAAAATTACTGTTGCTTTCAAAGAGTCAAATATTTGGAATTGTTCCCGATCGTTCTCGCGGTTTTTGAGTTCTAACTGCTTGTTTGGAGTAATATCTGTATGAGTTCCGACGAAGCGCAGCGGTTTGCCCGCAGGGCTGCGCAAAACTTGACCCCGGTTCAGCACCCAGAGAGTGCTGCCGTCTTTGCAGTACATCCGATATTCTGCGGTAAAATCCGCTGTATGAAGGGCGAAGTGATCTTCTAAAGCTGCCTTTACTCCGTCAATGTCATCTCGGTGGATGCGACTCCACCATTCCGATCGGCGATTCGAGATTTCCCCTTCTTGGTAGCCCAGCATTTCTTGCCACCGCGCCGAATAAAAAAATTCATCAGTTTCGAGGTTCCAATCCCAAATCCCCTGATTGTTGACTGCTGCGGGGACATTTGGGCGCCGCACGAAACTGTCAGGAGAAATTTCAGCAGCGAGGTGGCGATTTGCTGCCGGAAGCTGTATTTGGGCAGAGAGTTTTTTGTATTGCGCGTTGCTAGATTCTAGCTGGCGCTGCAAAGCGATCAAGCCTGAATGCAGAGATTTTGAATCCAGCGCTTGTAAAAGGATAGTTTTAGGATTGACAATCCCGATCGGGTGATTGGTTTCGTTGATGACTAATAAAGGCAACTGGCAGTAGTTTTTTTGCAGCAGGGCGAGGGCTGCTTCGAGGGTAGAGTGCGATCGCACCAGCGGCGGCGAACTGCTGCAAATCGCTGCCGCTTTAATTTTGTTAGAGTCTCTTCCCAGCGCCTGCAACTGCACGATGTCCCGCGAACTTACCACCCCAACCAGTTTGTGGATGTTGGGATTTGTAAATTTGGAATTTGTAGCAGCACCAGTCGAGTTTTGTTCCGGGGTTTCAGTGATTAATACATAGCTAACATTGTGTCTGAACATCAGTTGCGCCAAATAGCGAACCGAAGAAGTAGCAGGAGCGTGAATAATTCGCGATGCTGCGATTTGAGGGATTTGATAAAGTTTAATTAAATGAGCTGGCAGCTCTAATTTCGGATGCAAAATTGGCAGCGGCGGAGGGAACGCGAAGGGCGGCGCAGGTGGCGAAGCGCTGCTAATTGGTTTTTGTGCCGATTCCCCCATTTCCTGCAACAGTTGCACCAAGCTTTGAGTGCTAATTAAACCGACAAGTTCTTCAGCGTCGCTGACGACTGGCAAATGGCCGATATGATTTTTCTCCAGCAGATTTGCTAAGGCAAAAAAGTCGGGAATTTCCGATTCTCGGGCTACCGTTACGGTTCTGATCATGATTTGCTCGATCGCAAATCCCCTCAAAGCAGCGCCGATCGAATTTAGCTGTACGACATCACGCGCTGTAAAAATCCCCAGCACCGTCTGGCCGTCCGCATAGGGAGCTTTTGAGTCGTTGAGACGGAGCCCCTTGGCGACTGGCGGTAACGGACGCGGTACGCCGCTGTAGAAACCCGACTGTTCCCGCGATTGCGGGGAATTCCCGTTCGCGGGATTTCCCTGTTGAGAATTGCCGCGCGGTTCCACCACGAGGACGTAACTGGCTCCTGTGCTGCTCATCAGCTCGATCGCCTTTTCTACGGGCGTCTGAGGCGTGACGGTGAGGGGATTGCGGTTGATGACCTGACCGAGGGAGGGAATAAACATCAGGGGGCATAAAAGTGATATTTGTTGGAAAAACCCCGAAAAGCGGGCAGCAGGTTGATTGAGAGGCTTTGCCAGCGAGGTTTCCAAGTGCGCTCAAAGTTTTTGTACGATTACACTCACGCCTACTGCCTACTTCCAGCATCTTGGCATTTAAAATTAATTCCCTGCCAAATCCTGACAATTGACGGGTTCTGAAAGTCAGAACCAATGCTATCTCCCATCTTGGCGGACTTTTGGCTTGGCGGCAATTCCTCGCTTAGCGTAACTGCTGCGGGTTTACGAGCAAGAATTTCTGCGATTGTCTAGACTGCACCCTACTTTTTCGCCCTCAACGGAACTCTCGCTCGGATTCTGTTGGAGGCAAGATACCTACACGCTACCAATTTACCAGCGACAGGAGGGGACTCACAACATGACGATTTAGGTATTGCAACTGTGCAATTAGGGGTTCGAGGGTTCGAGGGTTCGAGGGTTCGAGGGTTCGAGGGCAGAAAATAAATAATTCCGAGCATAACTAATTCTATCTTATCCCAATTATGACCGCGAGGATTTGAGCTTCAATTCTGGCGATCGAACTTGATGAGAATAGCGCTGTTCCCCGCCACCGCAAAACTCGCATTGCCACCCTTCAGCGTTAAGCTACCAACAACCTCATCCATTGTCCTAGAACTGAACTCCCGCACCGTGCCATTACCGACTTCGATCAGAGCCGAAATATCAGCATTAACCCTGTAAGATGTTGCTTTGTCGTTGACAGCCAGCAAATAAACATTGTTGCTAGCATCGAGAGTTGCAACTGCCATTAAATCCGAACTATTAGTGATAGGAAAAAAGGTAGCTTTCCCGCCCTGCAAAGCCCTAATTCCCATCCGCAAAGCATAGTAGCCCGCCCGCCGCTGGCCGGATGGCCCCAGCAAACCTTCTGCCAGTCCCCGCTTTCCCCAGTCGTACAAACAGAATACGTGACTGCCGTCAATATAATTATCCCCCGGCTGGGAACCTCGAATCAAATTCTTAATCAAATTTAAAGCTAAAGATAAATCGCCGTAGCTAATTTCGTAACTTCCCCATTCTCCCACCCAAAGCTGGGAGGGGGCGCGGACACTACCGTTCATCCAGCCGCGCACTTTGCGGGTGTAGTTAGAAATATCTGCATCGTAGTTGTGGACATTGACAGTATCGAAATAAGTAGGAATTTCCGACAAAGCACTAGCCGGCCAATTGCTGCCGCCTACAGTTTTTGGGCCGTGGATGCGGTAAGTGCGCGAAGGCAAATAAGTTTTGTAAACAAAGTCGATCGCATCTTTGGCCACCTTAACCAACTCAAAATAATCAGCCCTCGTCCCTCCCCAACCCTGTTCCCGATTGTCCGGTTCGTTGTGAATTTCCCAATCATCAACGCGGTAGTCATTGCGTACGTTCAGCCAATAAACCGTAGCAAAAACGTGTTCCCACCACTCGTTCCAATCTTCTCCTGTGCGCGGCGGATTCAGTTGCAGCGCCCAACTCGGACTCCAGCTACTATCAACATTCCGTATACTCACCACCGGGCGAATATTTGCTTGTTTGAGAGTATTGAAAATAGTCCTGGCATTGCCTTGCCAAACTGTGCCGGGTTCTCCAGACCACCAATAATCGCTACCTTGGGGCGGATCGGTCATAATCCGATCCCAATGCGCCCAATTAATTATATTGGAATTTCTCTTAATTTCGTCAATAGACGGCCAACCGTATTTACCGTCATCGTCTTCCGGTTCCCATCGAGACATCCCGCCGTAAATGCGGTAGGTATTAATTCCCAAATCTTGTAAATCTTTGAGGTCAAAATTGATACTGCCCTCGACAGCACCGATGTAGCGAGTGCTAACACCCGCAGCAGTGCTAGAGAATTTAATTGCGGCGGCATTTTGAGCAACACTTGTATTACCGCTGAACAACTCAATGCCCAGGGCTATTAAAAGGGCGATCGTAAAATTCAGAATTG
The DNA here is from genome assembly GCF_036702825.1 of Microcoleus sp. A003_D6. Classification (NCBI taxonomy): domain Bacteria; kingdom Bacillati; phylum Cyanobacteriota; class Cyanophyceae; order Oscillatoriales; family Microcoleaceae; genus Microcoleus; species Microcoleus sp. A003_D6. The sequence continues at coordinate 10,880 of NZ_JAUBWA010000103.1, forward strand.
CTGTTTTAGAGAACACGGAGAGTATTGGTAATTTATAATGGGCACTTCATAAATATTACCTCTTTTACAAAACCCAAACTCATGATATCAAATCCGGTAGCATCGGAATTAATATTACCCACAGTCAGGCAACGGCACTGCCGTGTCCTCGCTTGTCATGTTGCAGAACGGTCAAAAAATCAACATCTTGATATTTTTTGAACCACAGAGAACGCAGAGAAGTGGAGCAAGAAATAGTTAATGGGGCTAGTTTATGATGCGATTAATCGTACATAGGCTAAAATTCTAACATTCGCCGATTTCTGTGAGCAATAAATCCAGTGAATAGTGAGAGCACCCTGGCATAAAGGCAATATTTTCTGAAGACATTAGCGGTAGATTTTTTACGGTAATGATTATCGGAGAATCTGGCGCTCAGACGATTTTGGATTTTAGATTCAAGAATTGACCCCACCGATAAATCTGTTTGCGGGTTGAGAAGTTAAAACAATGTATTGAGGGCGAGTGCGATCGATAATTCCCTCTTCCTCCAAACGACACATCAGCCGCGTCACCGTAATCCGCGTAATTCCCATCGCCTCAGAAAGCTCCTGATGAGTCAATCTCAAATCGATCAACAATCCTTGTGCCACTTCGCGACCAAATTTTTGTCCCAACCAAACTAATAGTTGCAACAATCTATCCCGCAGACATTCGCTGCGAACAATGCAGAAAAATGCTTGAGTTTGCTGAATGTGTCTGAAAACTTCATCTAAGGATCGATCGCACAAATTTTGAGGAATGTAACTAAGTTCTACATGAGTTTTACACTCAATTTGATAAGGTTGAACGCCTGAGAGCGAGTGACCGAGTACGTCTCCAACTCCCCAATATCCGAGGGTTATTGGTGTTCCCTGTTCGCTCCAAGTCACGGTTCGGACGGCTCCCCGTTCAATCCGCAGTAAGCCGTTAAAGGGCATGGGCACCAACTGACGGCAGGTGAAAGTCTGCTGTCTGAGATGAGGGTACAAGGCTGGAGTGTAGGTTGAAAAAGTCATAGGATTTAGGTTGAGCGCCACCGCTACTGTGGATACAATGTACAGTTTAAATTAATTGATAATATATGTCAACTAGCTTGAAAGAATTGCAACTGGGGACTCAAGAAGGTTGAAACCCTTTGCGCGTGATGTAAGAGACGTTTCGGAACTTCACGGTATCTGTGCCTGGGTTGTGGACAGTACAAGTTGCTCGTCGATCGCCCAGGCGCCCCACATTCCCGACTCCATCGCCCTTCGTGCAGTTGCAGACACGGTTGCAGGAGGCTCTTGAAAATCAATTGTGCTTGCCAAGTTATTGATAAAACTTGCCTGTAATTGATTCTCAAATGCGATCGCCCGATCGCCCGCAAAACAAAATATTGGCATCAGCGCGGATCGCGCGATCGAGCATGATATCAATTCCGGTTGCACTCTTCGACATGATAGTAACCGAGGACACGGCTCTTGGAGTGTCCCTACCCGATGAATTGTAGGGAAACGGCACTGCCGTGTCCTGATTTCGGTAATATTAATAATTCCAATGCTACCGAATTTGATCTCGCAGGCGGCCCAGTCTCCGGGGTAAGCTCATCAGCACCAACCGTACTCCCGTCCTTCATCAAGGCTTAAAAGGAGTATATTTACCACCTAAACCTTCCCGCCTATAGTTTCGGATTATTTGGATTGAGAATCTTGTTGAGGAGGATTGAACTTTGCTATTAGCGATCGCACTGCTGCTATTGGTATAAATAATGCACCAGTAGCAGAGCCGATAACAAACCGAAACCAGAAGAGTAAAAAACGCTCTAGCGTCATTGGTTCTGCGGCTTGTTCAATAGCATCTGATAAGATTGCAGGAGATTTTCCGGGGGATGGTTTTACACCTGCGATCGCGATCGCGTAGGGGCTATTCTCATCAGCATACCAATCCGGTGCAACGTACACTTTGCGAATTTGGGTGAATCCTGCTAACTCATACCAACTGATATAAGCGTCTTCACTGGGAAACAGCATCCACGTATCAGACAGCCAACGGGCGATCGGATTCTTGCGTTCCAGCGGGCCGATAATCAGCGCAATTCCGCCTGGTTTAGTCACACGATAAGCTTCAGCGATCGCCCGTTGCGGATCGGGCCAATACTCAATACTGCCAGCAGAAATGTAGCGATCGAATGTATCGGTAGCAAAGGGTAAATTCTCCACATCTCCGAGAAATTTCTCACAATCATTAATTGCGAGTTTTTGTTTCGCTTTAGCTAACTGATGCGGACTTTGATCGAGCATTTTAACATTATTAGCATTCACTTTTTCGACAATGCCACAAGTAGTAAATCCCGTTCCTGCTCCCGCATCTAGAACTTGTAAATCAGGGCGATCTAGTTGCGCGAGTTCCAGAGATTTTTCCCGCATTGGAATCGTCCAGAAAAACGGATTAATCAAATTATCGTAGCCAATCGACACAAAACGGTAAAACCAGAAGGCTTCTTTTTTATGTTGAATAAGTCTTGCCATTGTTGCTTTTTCCTCTAACGGATGTTGAACAGTTGGGATTCTTCCCATTCTTTGAAAGTGAGTATTCATCATTTTTAACTTGAATGGGAAGGGTTGACGGAAGAATTCTATTCAGAGCGTCGATCGCAGTTTCAAAAAAGTTTACCGCGAAATATCAGTACGCTTCACAACAGCATCCGTTTCTAGTTGAAAATCTTCCCAGTGCTTGCACACAGTTTGGTAACAATCTGGAGGTGAAATCGGAAGATTTCTCAGATTCAAAAAGATAGCTTGATTGGCGCATTCCAACAGGAGAATAATATCCTTAAACGGATTATAATTATCCACTTCTTGAAGGATATGAGCATTCATGTGATGATGCTGAAGGATCACCGTATCAGGAGCAGCCAGCCACGCATTTAGGAATGGGGCGAGACGGGAACGCGGAACAAAATAGGAGTTAAATGTTTCACCTGCGACTCCTAAAAGTGGAGAATTAAGACTGCAAATTACTGCTCCGCGTTCACCTCCTAAGTAACCTATCCAGGCGTTGTAACCCAACGCCAATAAATTAGTAGCAATAAAGTCTTGCTGCCAATCGTAACCGTTCATTTCACTGTCCATCTTTTTCTAACAACTGCCAAAGCTGGATTTGATAACAGAGATTTGGTTTAGGCATTGGGAGAATAGGGTAAGTTTTAGGAACTCTAGCTTGGTGAGAATTCGTCCCAGCGTCTACAGACTTGTTCGTAACAATCAGCAGGTGCGATCGCCATTTTTCTTAATAAATTGACCTCGATTTGACGATTAACTTTCAGCACCAGCAGAATATCTTTCTCGGTATTATAGGTGGCAACTGCTGCCTGAACCGATGAAATAGTCGATGAGTCAAGGGATAGCGATCGCAAGTAAAACCCCATCAAATTCGAGGGGATAAACTGGATTGCGAACGGAATTGGTTCAAAATTTGTAATTGTAGAATGAATAACTTGAGTATTCACATCACAAACCACAACTCCCCGTCCAAAAGACTGAAATCCCTTCCATCCTGTATAACCAATCATCAGCAGATTTGTATGAATGAAGCCATGTTGCCAGTAGCCAAAGTTTCCCTGCCAGATGCTATTTTCCGGTCGCATTTACTTCCTCCCGCAGCGTTTTGGCAGCTTCCACCATATTTTTCAGTGCCGGAATTACTTCTTCCCAACGCCGTGTTTTCAGGCCGCAATCGGGATTAACCCAAATTTGCTGCACAAGTAAATTGGCAATTCCAGTTCGCAACTGCTGCAAAATTTGTTCTGTTGTTGGCACTACTGGACTGTGGATGTCATAAACGCCGTTACCCACTTGATAGGTGTAGCCTGCGGCGATGATTTCATGCAGCGTTTGGTTGTTGCTGCGACTATTTTCAATCGAAATCACATCGGCATCTAACCGTTCAATGTCTTTGATAATGTCGCCAAATTCGCAGTAGCACATATGCGTGTGAATTTGAGTCTGGGGATGAGCGACTGCGGTTGCCAAACGAAACGCATCTACTGCCCAAGACAGGTATTCACTCCAGCGTTCTATCTTCAGAGGTAAACCTTCGCGTAATGCGGGTTCATCTACTTGAATTACCTTCGCTCCTGCTGCTTCTAAATCTGCCACTTCATCGCGCAATGCCAGTGCAATTTGAAACGCTTGTTCCTGTCGAGAAATATCAGTGCGCGGATATGACCAATTTAAAATTGTTACGGGAGCTGTTAGCATTCCTTTAACTGGTTTTTGCGTCAATGATTGCGCTACTTTAAACTCGCGTACCGTCATTGGGGCAGTGCGAAAGACATCACCGTAAATAATCGGCGGACGCACGTACCGACTGCCATAGCTTTGCACCCAGCCATTTTGCGTGAAGGCAAATCCATCTAACTGTTGTCCAAAGTATTCCACCATATCGGTGCGTTCAAATTCGCCATGCACTAGCACATCCAGCCCAATTTCTTCTTGGAGTTTAATGCTGTCGGCAATCTCAGTATCGATCGCTGCTTCATACTCTGGCTGACTCAATTCACCCTTTTTATACCGTACTCGCAGTTGTCGCACTTCTGATGTTTGAGGAAATGAGCCGATCGTTGTGGTGGGAAAAATGGGCAGAGAAATCTGTTTTGACAGCCGCAAACCGTAGGATAATTCCCGTAGAAAGTCATTTGTCGTAATGCTTTTCATGCGTGACTGCACGGCTTGATTTGCTGGACTAAATTGCTCGAATTTTGTCCAGGCATCGGTAATCTGGATGCGATCGCTCTCAGTTTCTTCTCCTGCTAAACTGCGTGCCAAAAACTTCACCGCTTGCAGTTTTTGTTCTGCAAAACTCAACACATTGCGGAGAGGTTCTGGCAACTTTGTTTCCCGTTTGGCATCGTAGGGAACAAACTGCAATGATGCCGACGGCTGAATGACGATATTAGGCGTAATTCTTTGAATGTCTTGCAGCACTGGCAGCAATTGTTCTGGACGGATTTGCCAGATGTTGCGGGCATCCACAATGCCAACGCCCAGATGCTTATCTGGGGGAAATCCATATTGCTTGAGTAAATCTAAATTGCGTCCGCGAGTGAAGTCTAAACTAATCGCGGTAACAGGTAATGCCATCACCCAAGAATAAGCTTCACCCAAGTCATCAAAGTAAGTGACAAGATGCAGCGGTAAATCGACTTTAGCAAAGGCTTGATAAGCAGTTTGATAGTGTGCTTTGAAATTGTTTGCATCTCCCAGAACTAAGGCAGGTTCATGTATCTGCACTTCGGCAACGCCAAGGGCTTTTAATTGCGTCAAGAGTTCGATGTAGCGCGGCAGCAATTGCGCTAGAGAATCGTCCATTGCGCCATCTAACCGACTCAACCGCAGTAGCGTACAGGGGCCAAGAACGATCGGCACTGCCCGATCCCCTAACGTCGCTTTTGCCCGCTGCACGGTCTCCAGAAAATCGCTGAAATCTGCTGGTTGCAGTTCGGTGGGAATTTCAGGCACGAGGTAGTGATAGTTGCTATCAAACCATTTGGTCATCTCTAGGGCCGGAATTCCTTCTTTGCCCCGTGCCATTGCAAAGTATCGATCGAGTCCTGATAACCCCTGAAAGCGTTTGGGAATTAGACCTAAACGAATTGTCCAGTCAAGCACACAATCGTAGAGTGTGGTATCGCCTACACCGATGCGATCGATGCCTACTTGTAGCTGTCTTTTCCAATTTTCTATTGCTACAGTTTTCACTGTTTGCAGTAAAGTATCTGCTTCTAATTTGCCACTCCAAAAACCTTCCAAAGCTTTCTTAACTTCACGGTTTTTACCAATGCGGGGATATCCAATAGTTGCCGTTAAAATTGACATAATTGCTCCTAAGTTGGGGTTGTAAATTGATTCATCAGTCCATAGAAACTCAGTCGGAAACCAAGAGGTATCCGATGCCGAATTTCCGACAGCAATGCCATTAGATTGCAAGGCGATTCCCTACGGGACGCTTCGCGATCGCACCAAAGGCGAAACCATCTGAACTTCCAAAAAAGCGATAAAAGATCCTAGAAATTACAGCAGGCAAATGCCCAGCAAGATTTCTTGCATCTGAAACTAGATAATGCTGTTGGGGCTAAACTTTTCAAACTCGCGATGTCGCCCTAGAAACCAATTCCACCACAGGTTTCTCGCGGGTTAAGGAGTATAATCGCCGATCGCGCAGCGTCTGGTGAAACAGAATCGAATTGAAAACAAAATGCTGAATACATCCGTACCTCGCAGATGGGTTAAATGAAACGATACAATCGGCGGGCATCCTGACTAAGAAACGATTGTACGCTTCATCACAGTTGCGGGACAGCGCCGGGTTCGCACCGGACTTTCCCCGTTTCCTCTAGTGGCTGATCTCCACCAGAACCGATTACTTTTGACAATAGCACATTTCTGAAAATTTGCAACCCCTCAGACAGATAGGGCGATCGCCTTGCGAACAAGCCTTTCAATTAAAAATCATTTAATGTCAACTAAAAGGCTAATCCAAAATGCTGACTAACACAACATCAGGATTTTTATTGGTTAGATTAGGAACCCTTAACCAAATCAAACCAGGAGATAAAATATCCGGCGTTGCTTAATCAGGGTATGAAAAAAATCAGTTGAAAATCCCCAAGCTTTGTCGATACTGGTTTCTATGACTGGCCTATTTAGCCTTTCATACCGTAAATCAGCAGCGCCATTATCCCATCTATTACAAATTCTTTCTCTTCTCTTCTTTGATCTTTTCTTCTGTGCCTTGTGGAACAGCCATCGGACTTGTGGTTCTTCCTTTGTGGAACAGCCGTCGGGCCTGTGGTTATTTGCAAAAAAAGCCGTGAAGCGAAGCTATTCCGTAGGGAATCGCCAGTTTTCCTAAAAAATTGCTGTGTCGGTTAAAATATTAGTATAATGTTGCTGCCATCGCGACAACTGTTAAGCCAAAAATCACTTATTTTCGAGCGGACGAGAATCCCGATCCGCAAAAATTGGAGGATTTGTGAGGCTGCAAAGTTAAACAATAATTCAGATCGGGCGAGTGTACTAGGAATTGAAGGAGTTAATACCATGTCTGACGATCGCCTGCAACAAATTGTTAACAGCTTGACAAATCGTCTCAAGCGTGATGTATTAGTAGAAAAATCCCTATACGAGATTCGAGAAGTTTTGCAGAGCGATCGCGCGGTACTGTATTATTTCTACAGGCAGTGGCAGGGTCAAGTCACCTGCGAGATGTTAAGTGCGATCGAACTCTCAATCTTGGGTTCAACGGGGCCAGATGAGTGTTTTAACGGCGAATATGCTGCTTTGTACGAAGCGGGTAGAGTCAGAGCAATTGCAGATATTGAAGTAGAACCTATTCACGAATGTCACCGAGAGTTTCTCCGCAGCCTGAAAGTTCGCGCCAATTTAGCCGTGCCAATTTTAACGAACAAAGGACTGTGGGGGCTGTTAATTGCTCATCAGTGCAGCGGGCCCCGCACTTGGTTTGAATCGGACATTGAATTCATGCAGAAACAAGCGCAAAATATGGCAATGTCTCCGACTATTCAAGATAGTTAATCTTTCATCCAAAATCCCGATTTGTGACAGTTGGAGTGCATTGTCTGTGCAATGGAAAATTACCAACTAACCAAAATATGGTCTTCTATTGTTAGGCGGAGGTTGGTAGCGACTCATAGGGCTGGATGAGAATCTCAGCGGGAATTCCTAACTCTTGATTCAGCTTCCGAATCATTTTCAGAGTCAAGGAGCGTTTGCGAGATAATATCTCAGAAACTTTAACTTGACTGCCAATACATTGTTCCAAATCGCTACCAGACCATCCGCGAGCCTCCATGTAGTATTGAATGGCTGCAATGGGATCGGGTATTTCGATCGGAAAGTGTGCCTTCTCGTAAGCTTCTACTAGGGTACTGAGCACATCTAGGCGATCGGACTCAGGTGTATTAGGATCTGCATTAAACAGCAACTCAACCTCTCGAAGGGCTTCCTGATAGTCAGTTTGGGTTCTAATTGGACGTATTTCCATATATCAATTTGTGTTTAAATTGTTTCTGCATCTACCTTGTCATACTCGGCATGAGTGCCAATAAAGCTGATAAAAATAATGCCGATGTCATAAGCTGTTACGCATTTAAACTACTAACGAGGCCTGTAGGGTGCGTCAGCTAGAACACTTACGCTTACAAGGGAAACGAGAAAGGGCTGACGCACCCTACAATACTATTTTAAATGCGTAACAGCTTAACGGATGGCAAAAATTAGAACTTTGTGACTGGAACTCCCGAAACACGAGACAATTGAAATATGAGTTCTGCCATTCTCATAGGGCAAACAATAACCTGCTATCTCATCATTTTATCACAGAATCTTTGTCTCTAGGAATATTTGGCGGCAAGGAGTTTTCGGATGCTGGGGGAGCGAAACCCAAGAATGATATCTTGAGGAGACACGCCACGTTGAATCAGTTCTCGATCGATGTAGATTTCGGTACTGTTGTGTTGAATCCAGATTTTATTTTCAATGATATCGAGCTGCATGGCACACCCATAGATGCGATATTCGTCGCGCCATTCGTTGTGCATAACGAGGTATCGATCGCGGGCGATATCGAAGATTAACTGAGCATTTGCGTCATTTTTAGAAAAGTCTTCGAGAAAGTCACAAACAATTTTGCGGTATTCGTTTAGTCTATCCATTGGTCGATCGCCTCACGAGTTGGATTGTAAATAATTAGTCGGATTTCATAACGTTCGATGACAGTTTTTGCGGGTTCAAATCTGAGAAACATTTGGTAGGTATCGGTGGGCACTGCCAGATACAGTATACGTTCTGGTTCGCTAGAGACTTCGATGGCAATGCGATAGTTGAGGAATTGACCGAGGGCGGTGTGGAATTCAGAAATGGTGGAGCCACCTGCGAAACTTTTGACTTCTACAGCTATTTTACGTCCTTCTTTTTCAGCGGCGATCGCTTCTTCGGCTGCAATATCGATATAGACATCAGCAACACCATAACGTAACTGGTAGGGATCGTGGGTAATCTTCCAGCCCTCTTTTTGTAGGGCGATTTTGACGGTGTTGTGGAAGAGATCCTTTGCCATTTTTAAATTTTACCCAAGGATTTACATCGGATACTATTAGTACATATTATACCAGAATGTTACGCACCAATAACTGTAACCGATTGCCCCCTTAGAGTAGTACGAATTTCAGTTTTAAGGTGCGTCAGATATTGTAACTCTCAATAATCGTTATAAAAGCTCACCTGACGCACCGTACAATTGGATTTTAGTAGGCAAATTGCATAATTACTGTTACTATTAACTAACAGCTACAGCCTCCCCCAAAGGATGCTGCTGCAAAACCGCTTGCAAATACTTCCCAGTATAAGACCTCTGATTAGCCGCAACATCCTCCGGCGTTCCCGCCACAATAATTTCGCCGCCCTTATCTCCCCCTTCAGGCCCCAAATCGATCGCCCAATCGCAGCACCGAATCACATCTAAATTGTGTTCGATTACCAAAATTGAATTACCCTTATCCACCAATCTTTGCAGCACATTTAACAAATGGTGAACATCATAAAACGACAAGCCCGTCGTCGGTTCATCGATCAAATAAAGGGTCTTCCCAGTAGCGCGGCGCGACAGTTCCGTTGCCAATTTTACCCGCTGCGCTTCGCCCCCAGAAAGCGTCGGCGCCGGCTGTCCCAACTGAATGTAACCCAAACCGACATCTACCAAAGTTTGCAGTCTCGCGCCCGCCCTGGGAATATTTTTAAACATTTCCAAAGATTCCTCCACAGTCATGTTTAAAACATCAGAAATCGACTTGCCTTTATACTTAACTTGCAGCGTTTCTCGGTTGTAGCGCGCACCTTTGCAAACCTCACACTGGACGTAAACATCGGGCAGAAAATTCATCGAAATCACGTTCACGCCTTGACCGCCGCAAGCTTCGCACCTTCCCCCTTTGACGTTAAAAGAAAACTGCCCCGCTTTGTAACCTCTAGCCTTCGCTTCAATGCTTTCGGAAAACAAATCCCGAATCACATCAAAGACTCCCGTGTAAGTAGCGGGATTAGAACGCGGAGTGCGACCGATCGGAGATTGGTCAATTACAATTACCTTATCAACCACATCCTCTAGAGAGCGTTCGCCTTTAGTTTTGAGGGCGTCCATATCGGGTGGTAAAGGCACTTTTTTGGTGATATAGTGTTGCAGCGACGGGTACAGCAATTCATTGATTAAAGTTGATTTTCCCGAACCGGAAACCCCCGTCACGCACACAAGTTTTCCCAGCGGAATTTCCACATCAATATTTTTTAAATTGTTGCGCCTCGCATTTGTGATTGAAAGAGCTTTGCCGTTGCCTTTTCTTCTTTCATTAGGAGTTTCAATTACTCGCTTTCCCGACAAATAAGCACCAGTCAAAGATTCCTCTGCCGTTAGCAAATTTTCTAAACTTCCTTGCGATATAATTTTGCCGCCGTGCACGCCGGCACCGGGGCCGATATCGACAATGTGGTCTGCCGCCCGCATGGTTTCTTCATCGTGTTCTACGACAATCAAAGTATTGCCTAAATCGCGCAATTTTGTTAAGGTTTGCAGCAGGCGAAAGTTGTCTCTTTGGTGAAGTCCGATGCTCGGCTCGTCCAAAACATAGAGCACTCCTGTCAAGCCAGAACCGATTTGAGTCGCCAGCCGAATTCGCTGGGCTTCTCCGCCAGAAAGCGTCATTGCTGCGCGGTCTAAAGTCAGGTAATCTAACCCGACATCGAGCAAAAATTGCAGCCTTGCTTTGATTTCTCTCAAGGCTAAATCGGATATTTGGAATTGCCGATCGCTCAATCCCAAATTATTTACTCGTTCGCGGCATTCGCGAATCGAAATACTCGTTAAATCCACAATTCCGTACTGTCCCAACCGCACCGAAAGCGCCTCGGGTTTTAAGCGTTTGCCGTGACACACCTCGCAAGAGCGATCGACCCGATACTGTTCCAATTTCTGCTTGATCAAATCGGAACCAGTATCGTCGTACTGGCGCTGCAACATGGCAATCACGCCATTAAAATCTCTCCTCAAATCGGTGGTGCCGTCGCGTTTTTTACTTTCGGCAGTGCGCTTTTGCTCGTTGCCGTACAAAATCACCCGCTGGTGTTCGGGCTTTAATCGATACCAAGGAGTGTCGATATCAAACCCGCAAGTATCAGCAATACTGCAAAGCAGAGAGAGATAATAGGAATTGTCTTTGTCTGACCAAGGCGCGATCGCACAATAAAGAGGCGCTTTCTCGTCGGGAATTACCAACTCCGGCGCAAAAGTCCGCAAACTCCCCAAACCGTGGCAGTTCTGGCACGCGCCGTAGGGCGAATTAAACGAAAATAACCTGGGTGAAAGTTCTTCCATTACCGCGCCGTGTTCCGGACAAGCAAAGTTTTCGGAAAATACGATCGGCCCGTTGGGTTCGGAATTTTCATCCGCCGGCAATTGTTCAATTATTGCAATCCCCTCAGAATGGCGCAAACAAGTTGCCAGAGAATCAACTAAACGTTCTTCTAAACCGGTTTTTTTAATTAACCGATCGACAACTATCTCGATATTGTGCGTTAGATTTTTATCTAATTCGATATTTTCCGAAAGTTCTAAAATTTCTCCGTTAACTTTGACGCGAATAAATCCTTCCGCAGCTAAACTCGACAATAATTTGCGGTGAGTGCCTTTTTTTCCGCGCACAACTGGTGCCAGAAGGTGAAAGCGAGTGCCGTCGGGAAGTGCCATGACTCGATCGCACATTTCATCAATTGTCTGCGGTGCAATGCAGCGATCGCAAATCGGACAGTGCGGTTCGCCAGCTCTGCCGTAGAGCAATCTTAGATAATCGTAAATTTCTGTAACAGTGCCGACAGTCGATCGCGGGTTGTGAGAAGTTGACTTTTGGTCGATCGAAATAGCCGGACTCAACCCCTCGATCGCGTCCACATCCGGTTTGTCCAACTGTCCCAAAAACTGGCGCGCGTAGGCGCTGAGAGACTCCACGTAGCGGCGCTGTCCCTCGGCAAAAATTGTATCGAAAGCGAGGGAAGACTTACCAGAACCGGAGACACCCGTAAAAACGATCAGTCGATCGCGCGGCAGTTCCAGATCGATATTTTTGAGGTTGTGCTGTCTCGCACCGCGAATCCGAATTGTATTTTGGCTGTTGGAGTTAGAAGTCGTCACATTATGCCCGTTGCGGGATGCACTTGGCTGGCTGTTTGAGGTTTCGGCGCGTTGGGACATGAGAGTAGTGCAAAACAGTGCTTAACCATCTTAGCGCTGCCTTTGGAATAGCTGGCATCCAAACTCAAGAATATCAAAGAATCGTCAAATAAGTTTCCGTCGGCCCGTCGGGCAAAACCTTCAAACTTTGATGCTTCAAATCCACTTCAATTCCCAGCGCTTCCATCGGAATCACCCCTAAAAGTGGCGTTTTCCCCTCTGGCAATTCCAAACACTCAAAAGTGCCTTCGCGCCCGCACAGAGAAATCTTGGCATCTTGAAAAATCCTCGCCTCACTAATGCCAGTTGCAGTCTCAACAACTACTTGCTTGAGAATTTTCAAACCCAGTCTGGCGATGACATCTTTATGCAAACACAAAGTAGTCGCGCCCGTATCCACCAAAACATTTTCTAGAGTAACAGACCTCACTTGCTCGATTGGAATCAGACCATCTTCGGCTTTCCCTTCATCCAGCCGATTCGTAATTACTAGGGTTGCGATAACTTTTCCCATTGCGGTTTCCGTAGTTGTTTCCATTGCGTTCAGATTATCATAAATTGCTGCTTTAATTTTAGCACATCTTTCCACATAGTGTAAGGCGATGTACTCCCCATTCTGCCCCGGCAACTAAACGAACATCTCTGACTAATTTATCAAATTATTGCACGCCAATAAACTTGTGGGTTTGCAAAGATAACCTGTAACTAGGATTTTGTTTCAGCAATTCTAAGATAATGGGAATAGCTGAATCTTTCGAGTTCCATTCTGGTTGCAAAAAAATCGGCATATTCACATTACTGACCAAATGCTTGTGATAAAACTCAACTTCTTCGCCAGTGCTAATCACCAACTTAATTTCATTAGCTCTAGTCCAGAAAAGCTCTTGCACCGGATATTTAGGATTGACGTGTTCCTTCGGAGAAAGAGTAATCCAAGCCTGCGGAGAAACATCCTGCCAGCAAGCACCGGAAGTTTCAATACTCACCTGCTTGTCAGCTTGTAACAAAGCTTCAACTAACTGAGGTAAATCCCGGTGAATGAAAGGTTCGCCGCCAGTAATGACAACCCTCGGAGACTGCAATTGAGCGAGCAATTGTGCGATCGACTGCGGTACAGACGGCAAACCTTTGCCCCCATTTGCGTAGCCTGTGTCACACCAAGGACACCTCACAGGGCAACCGGCCAATCTGATAAAATCAACTAAAGCCCCCGTCCAGTAACCCTCGCCTTGAACAGTACACTGAAAAGTTTCATGAATTGGTAATTTTACTTGTAAATTAGACACCCGAAGTTACGCCTCAAATCAATTAATTACGTTGTTTAAATATAATATTCTTAAGTTGTTATTTGTTCGCGGTTTGCAGCAATTAAAAACAGTCTTGGACTCAGAAACCGGATTTATGAAGGAAAATTATGCGTTTGAACTCTGAAGCTTGACTCAGCAATCCGATTTCTTCATAGTTTTTGCATAAGTCCTGAGAAATCAACCGCAAACCGCAAACAACTCTTTAATTATGCTGTTCAGGTTCCATCATAGTAGCCCAGCGGCGTTTCAATGCCAAAGTCAGCCCGTCAGCAATGGGGACAACACTGAGAGTAACTCTGGGATCGTTACGCAATTTGTCGTTGAAACTACGAAGAGCCGTGGTACTTGTGTCTTGTACTTCAGGATCGGCAACTCGTCCAGACCACAGAACGTTGTCAATTACAATTAAACCGCCATTGCGTACAAGTTGCAGCGATCGCTCAAAATAAACCTCATAATTTTCTTTATCGGCGTCGATGAAGGCAAAATCAAAGGTTCCAGCTTGTCCCTCGGCTATTAGTTTGTCGAGAGTATTTATTGCTGGGCCCAACTGCAAAGAAATCTTGTTTGCGACACCCGCAGCTTCCCAATAACGTCGCGCGATCGCAGTATATTCCTCGCTGACATCGCAAGCAATAATCTGACCGTTTGAAGGCAGCGCTAAAGCTACGCACAGCGCGCTATAACCAGTAAAAACGCCAATTTCTAAGGTTTTTGTCGCTCCCATAAGCTGCACCAGCATCTCCATAAACTGACCTTTTTCGGGAGCAATCTGCATCATCCCCATAGGATGCTTAGCAGTTTCTTCCCGTAGTGAAGCGAGAATATCTGGCTCCCGCAGAGAAATAGATAACAGATATTCGTAAAGTTGATTTTCTAGGCCAAGAGTTGAGTTCGCCATCGGTTTGTCCTTGCTGCTGACTTTTGATTTTAGATTGTAGACGCGCAGTTAATGGAAATTGAAGACGGTAGAGTTAATTGTGGCACCTATTTTGCTGTGGGTGATGACTGGTTGCATTAGCAGTGTCTCCGTTACACAGAGGCAACTTGCAAAAAGCGCGATCGACCTTCCAATCAGTGTATCTCAGCCACAGGTGATTTAGCAGCTCTGCAAAAGAAAAGTGGAGAGAGGGGAGCGTTTTGAGAGTGCTGTGTTCGTCCCCGATCGTAACGCTATGAGTGATGCCAGTTCAAAAAATGCAACTGTAGACAAGCTGCAAACCCAGACAGAATCAGTCATTCGATTTTAGATTTTAGATTTTAGATTTTGGATTGATTCCACGGATAAATTCGGGGGCTTGAGGATTTTAGATTTTAGATTTTGGATTGATTCCACAGATAAATCACGTGGCGGGTATCATCAAGAAATTCTCGGTCATTTCCTATCTCAAATCTCACATCTTAAATCTTAAATCTTAAATGGTATGAGTTGAAGAGAATGTGACTTAATCGCGATCGCTAATCGTTAATGACTAATTATTGAGATATTAGACCTCTTGCAAAAATAATTAGGACGGGCTCTCCGGCCCATCCCACAAGAAAAAATAACTCTTGTGGGACGGG
>NZ_JAUBWA010000104.1:0-4977 GCF_036702825.1 Microcoleus sp. A003_D6
TTAAATACTACGCGCCGGAATCCTGCGTGTCTTGCCATCAAAGTCGCTTCGTTGTTATTCAGTTTGAGCGCTCGTTTGAGGGCAAACACAAAACTTCCTCTCAAGGATTAACTATGGAGAATTTTAGCAAACTATTTGGCACTTTAGTCAAGCTCCCAGCAATTTACCATTTCGATCGCGAATCGGTTGGCTCGCAGCCATAAAAACAGTCGCGGGAGGGAGTAAAACCCGGATAAATGCTCGTCCAAATCGGTTTGTTAGGTGCGACAGCTTCTTTGTACCAGGGGCGCAGGTGGGCCTCGCAGGTTCCCGCTTCTGCGTTTAATTTGGCCGTGCGAGTGCCTCTTTTGTCTGTAGCGCAGTAAATGTTATGAGAGTGGGTAGACTTCGAGGCTGCGACGATTTGCACCGCAACAGAGGCTACTAGAACGCAGGGCAGGGGTATTTTTGTTTGCTGTTGGGAAGTTTTGCTCGCGAATCGGGGCAACGGCACAGGCAGGTGACTCATCGCTCTCTAACACTTTAACTGTTCCGACCGGTAATTTCATTTAGGGGTGATCGGCGCTGTTTGCTTGCCGTCAAAAAACCTCCCACAAAAACAAGCATCAGGAGCGATCGCCGGACTTATACTATTTTAGATTTTAGATTAAAGATTAAAGATTTCAATAATTGGGAATGACTGATGACTGCCGTGGTTTGGAGTTTGGCTACATTTGCATTCTTTTTTTCAACTGGTAGTATTACGCACTGTTAGCTTAGAATACCTCCGCCATTTTCTTGCTTTGTTGGGTTTCCTACCTCAACCAAACCTACTTCTTCCCTCAAACCTCTTCCCGACCTCCGTTATATCTGAG
Source organism: Microcoleus sp. A003_D6 (assembly GCF_036702825.1). Classification (NCBI taxonomy): domain Bacteria; kingdom Bacillati; phylum Cyanobacteriota; class Cyanophyceae; order Oscillatoriales; family Microcoleaceae; genus Microcoleus; species Microcoleus sp. A003_D6. The sequence continues at coordinate 855 of NZ_JAUBWA010000104.1, forward strand.
ATGTTGCACCATTCTCAATAAGGCTTTTATGGGCGGGCTAGAAGATCCCACCCCACAATCAATTCATTCTTTCTGGAACAGGCCCGAAAAGCCTGTTAAGCGAGAATGGTGCTCTGGGCGTGAGTTACATCCGTTAAATCCCGTACACAATCCGCTGCCGAACTTCCATCCGTTAAATCCGTTAAATCCCGTGCACAATCCGCTGCCGAACTTTTCTTCAACAGCTACGCGGAAAATCCCCCGCTTGTCCAAACGGATATAGCGAGGGGCGAGAATAGGTATTCTCGGAAAATATGAAGTGGTGGCATTGGCTTTTGTCGAGCCATTGCCATCTATAGAAGCCATACTGTTTTAGGCGCACTGAAAAATTTCAGAGCCAACTTTTTGCTTGCAGTCAATGCTTGAAATCAAACCAATCAGTTCAAGCAAGAAGTCAAAGCAAGTCGTAAAGGCCTAGGATACTTCTTCGCGATCGATTTGGCGCAGGTGAATGTGCTTGCGTCCCAGAGAGATTTCAAATTCATCTCCAGGCTGGAGTTCCATCTGTTTGGTGTAGGCGGCTCCAATCAGTAAGTTGCCGTTAGATTGAACGCTAATCCGATAGCTGGCCGAACGTCCGCCGCGTCCGTTGCCGTTTTGCTTCCCGTCTAGCTGAATGCCTTCTGCATCAATCAGCGCATTCAGGAATTTCATCATGTTGACCCGTTCTACGCCGTTTTTGGTAACGGTGTAGTAGCCGCAGGCTCTAGCTTTTTCTTCCTTGGTAAGGTTCTCTAGGTCTTTGACCTTTTTGATAAGACCTTCGCCTTCAAGGGGTTCGACATTTTTCTTTTTAGCCATCTACTGAGTCCTGAAATATTCAACTGGTGTACGGATTTTTTCTCGGTTGGTTTTTGGTTTGACCAAGAAACTTTAGCTTTATAGCTGGTCGTAAAACCATATTACACCGATCGGCTCAATTGTTAACCACTATTATCTAAATATTTTTAACAGCGTGCAGTCTTTCTTGAGGAGTAGCTGCTGGGTTTGTGCGAGCAATCTCTAGACTCGGTAGCATAAGCTATCAGCTATCAGCTAGCTGAATATTTGCCCCCGATCTTAAAATCCCATGAAGTTAACCACACGCGGACACTACAGTGTCAAAGCACTACTGGATCTAAGTTTGCAACCTCGCTTCGGCCCGACATCGGTGAAATCGATAGCGAACCGACAGGAGTTACCGGCTCCGTATCTAGAAAAATTGCTGATTGAAATGCGACGAGCCGGTTTAGTCCAATCAGTTCGGGGCTCCCAAGGAGGATATCAATTGGCCCGGGAGCCCGCTCAAATCTCTTTAGGACAAATCTTAGAGGCTGTAGGCGAAACTATTGAACCTTTACCTCGACATTCTCCCGACGCTTCCCAACCAGAGGACTGGGTAACATTCAGTTTGTGGAACCGATTGCACAAAAAACTCGCCGAAGCGCTGTACAGCATTTCCCTCGAAGACTTATACTATGATGTCCGCAGTTGGCAAGCGGCTCTTGGGGAAGAAACTAGCTTTATCATTTAACTGGTAAGTTCATTTATTCGATCGCGAGCAAACATGGACGAAACACTTGTTACCTACTCCGGCGGCTGTCATTGCGGTGCTGTCCGCTTCCTTGTCGCCGCCCTCAAACACGAAGCATCTGATTGCAACTGCTCTATCTGTAAAAAGAAGGGATTTTTGCACCTGATTGTGCCGCCGGAACGTTTTACCTTGCTCAGTGGCGAAGATGTTTTGACAACCTATACATTTAATACAGGCACTGCTAAACATACTTTCTGCCGGATTTGCGGCATTCACTCGTTCTATCGCCCCCGATCGCATCCCGATCATTTCGATGTCAACGTCCGCTGTCTTGACGACTATGCCATTTCTCAATTTCAGATCGTACCCTTTGACGGTGTTAATTGGGAGCAGAACGTACACTTGCTGGGCGACGAAAGTAATCTCAGCATTTAAAATTGCAGCTCAAAAATCAAAGTCCGCAAGGGTAGCAGCAGTTAAAACCTGCGCTATCGGGCGATCGAGGAGTGCTCGGACGGACTATCAAGTTTGACACAATATATAATGATGCCGGATGAATTTGCTGTTTTGATTTTAGCTGCGGTATTAGATTATTCGATCGGCGATCCTTGGGGTTGGCCGCATCCCGTGCAGGCGATGGGTTGGGCGATCGACTGCTATACTCGATTTGTCTTTAATATATGGAATAACGCCACAGGCCAAATGCCTGAAGCTGGCGATCGTCCCGCTCTCGTCCGGCACAAACTGCTGCTACGATGTGCTGGTACAATGCTAGCGATCGGGCTGATTCTAGGCAGTTATACTGTCAGTTGGTCGATCGTACTTGCTGCTAGTTGGGTGCATCCTCTTTTAGGCATTGCCCTACAGACCATTTTGCTGGCAAGCTGTTTTGCCGGTCGCAGTTTGAGGGCGGCGGCGGTAGATGTGCTAGCGCCTTTAAATGTTGGAGATTTAGTCAAGGCGCGAGAACGGTTGAGCCTTTACGTCGGTCGGGATACCGAAAACTTATCCGAGCCAGAAATTCTGCGAGCATTGTTAGAAACTGTAACAGAGAATGCAGTCGATGGCGTCACAGCACCGCTATTTTATGCCCTAGTTGGGTTCGCTCTGCCGCATCTATTATTAAGTGTTACCGATCGCCCGATCGATCCTAACTCGATGTGGGTGAGTGCTATAGTCCCCTTGGCGATCGCTTACAAAGCAGCCAGCACATTAGATTCTACGATCGGCTACAAAGAAGCGCCATACACAGATTTAGGATGGTTTAGCGCCAAACTCGAAGACGTGCTGACGTGGATTCCTTGCCGGCTAACAGTGATTACTTTAGCCGTTATATCTGGCAAACCGATTTACATTTGGCAGATTTGTCAGAGAGATGCTGTTAAAGATGCCAGTCCCAATTCCGGTTGGAGCGAGTGCGCCTACGCCGCCATCTTGGGAGTGCAACTAGGAGGTACAAATTCCTATCGCGGAGTTATCAAACACAAACCGCTCTTAGGCGAGCCGATTCACCCCATCACACCGCAGCTAATTAGCCAAGCATTGCAATTAACTCGGTATTGCTTTCTGATTTGGTTGGGACTATCATTGCTGTTTTATACTTTATTATGTTTTGTCAGCTAACTGCTGACCTCACCCGAACACAGATACAAGCTCCCGACAGGAGTCTGGAAGAGCCAAAAAAGTTTGGACGTTAGTAGTTCTACTCCCATATTCATCTGTCAAGTCAATCTAAAATCTAAAACTTGTTTGCTCGCGACTGGTCAGCCAGCGAAGTCGAAGGAAGCCGAAGAATCTAAAATCTAAAATCGTTCCACCCCAGATTCATCCCTCAAGTCACTCTAAAATCTAAAATCTAAAATCTAAAATCTAAAATCGTTCCACCCCCAGATTCCTCCCTCAAGTCAATCTAAAATCTAAAATCTAAAATCTAAAATCTAAAATTGTTCGATCCGCCAACAGCCAACAATTATAGCCCAGCAAGAAGCAATGACTAAAATTATCAAAATTTTATCCCCAGATGAAGTGAGGCGCACTCTCACCCGCGTAGCTTCCCAGATTGTCGAAAAATCAGGGAATCCCTCGGAGTTAGTGCTGTTGGGGATTCATAGTAGAGGAGTGCCTTTAGCTCAAATGTTGGCAGATCAAATTGAAGTCCTCGAACAACTCAAAGTATCCGTGGGCGCTTTGGATATTACATTTTACCGAGATGACTTGGATCGAGTTGCGATGCGGACACCGGCTAAAACAGAAATTCCTTTCGATTTAACAGGCAAAACTGTGGTGTTGGTAGATGACGTTATATATAAAGGCAGAACGATTCGAGCGGCTTTGAATGCGGTAAACGATTACGGTCGGCCGGAGAAAATTTGGTTGGCGGTATTAGTCGATCGAGGCCACAGAGAAGTACCGATTCAGCCGGATTTTACGGGTAAAAAGTTGCCGACTGCAAAGGAAGAACAAGTTAAGGTTTACGTTCAAGAGTTCGACGGGCGCGACGGAGTGGAATTGATTAAGGGTTGATAAGAAGAAGGAAGTTCGGCAACGGATTCGCTCGACGGATGTAACGGA
>NZ_JAUBWA010000104.1:5077-25373 GCF_036702825.1 Microcoleus sp. A003_D6
TGTAAAGGATAGAAGGAAGAAGGAAGTTCGGCAACGGATTCGCTCGACGGATGTAAAGGATAGAAGGAAGAAGGAAGTTCGGCAACGGATTCGCTCGACGGATGTAAAGGATAGAAGGAAGAAGGAAGAAGACTTACACGGCAAGCTTGAGCGCGAGCCGTATTTTTAGTTTAATTAGGTGGATCTACTTATCGTTTCCGTTGGCATCGGAATCATAATTTTCGCAGTGAGCGTGCTCGTGACGCGCGCGGAGCCAAGATATCTCAGCAAGGAGTCGATCTATCGAATGTCTAGTTTGTCGCGATCGCACTTGCGACCTCACAAACCGGGTTTCTTCGTATATTTTTGGTTGCAGGTCGCAATTTTTTCGTAGAAACCCGGTTTCTAGCCCCACGGGAGCCATAACTGGTATCAGAGAAGAAACCGGGTTTTTAGCCCGCGCTTGGAGTGTCTTGATTTATTGAAAATCGGCAGTGCAGGAGTTGAACCTGCCTGGGGCGAATTATGAGTTCGCTGCCTAAACCGCTCGGCCAACTGCCGTTAAATCGATTTGTTCGACTTAACTCAAAAGTCATTATAACATAATTTCCCAGTCCGTGCTAGAACTAGAGAACAAAAATCAAAATCTTTAGATCTGCCGAACCCGATCGCCTGTTAGCCTCTGTTAGGCAAGCCGATCGACCGGACAAAGCAGTTTCTACGACTCGGCATAAAATTACAGGCAATGGCAGTGAATTCGACAGTAGTGCTGACTCTAATTCTCCTGGCTATGATGTTTGGAGCAGGTGTGACGAGTTCTGTTTGGGGATTTACTATAGGTCGCGAAGCCTTGAAAGGAACAACTCAACCCGATATTCGCCCCAGCAACAATGTCGGCAGCGGCAAGCAGGGAAATCCCGCTAGCAAAGACCAAGTGAGCATTTTGAAAGAAAAAGACATTCTCAAAACCGTCAAAGCGCGGGTAGAAGGTCGCGATCCAGACAAAATAACGGCCGGGGCAAATACTAAAGCAGACAAGGCAAGCTCTAAACCAGCCACAGCCAAAAAACCGATCGCGCAAAATGCCAGCGCCAAGTTTCCCCTCAACAGTCGCGACGGGGGAATAACCCTAGAAGTGAGCGCGGCCAGTCAGCGCAGCAACTCCATGCTGCTAGACGTGAGCCTGAAAAACGAAGGCTCGCAAGCTGTGAGGTTTCTCTACAGTTTCTTGAACGTGACTGACAATCAGGGCCGTGTCCTGAGCGCGACAGCCGAGGATTTGCCGGCCGAACTGCCCCCCAACGGGCAGGTGTATTACGGTACGGTTAGTATCCCCACAGCTTTGCTGGAAAATGCTAAGGAAGTTTCGCTGACGCTGACAGATTATCCAGGTCAAAAACTTCAGTTGCAAATATCTGGCATTCCTGTGGCGAAATAAGACAAAAGGAGCAAAACCTCCAGACGGATTCTCAGGTTCGATCGATCGAGAAAATTGTTCTAGGGAGCATTGTGTCACTTTTAGGGGCGAGAGTGCAGGAAATAGCTGAGTTACCCGCGATGACTTGGGCAGAGGTGCTGTCGCGGTTGCTGTCAGTGCTGCTGCTGATTGCGATCAATGCTTTTTTTGTGGCGGCTGAGTTTTCGATGGTGACGGTACGCCGATCGCGCATCAATCAGTTAGTGGATGCTGGCGACGTTGCAGCTCTAACTGTTCAATCTTTGCAAAAAAGTATCGAGCGATTGCTTTCGACAATGCAGTTGGGAATCACTCTTTCTAGTTTAGCTCTCGGCTGGATTGGGGAAGATACGATCGCCGTGCTAGTCAAATTTGCGATCGGCTATTTGCCGCTGCCAATTTACATCAAGTCGGCCATCGCCCATTCTTTTAGCTTATCAATAGTAACTTTTTTCTTGCTAGCTTACCTGCAAATCGTACTCGGCGAACTCTTTCCCAAATCTGTAGCGTTACTGTATTCCGAACAGTTAGCCAGAAGTTTAGGGCCTCCGAGTTTATTGATTTCCCGTTTGTTCAATCCCTTTGTGTCGTTTCTCAATCAATCCACTCGATCGCTCTTGCGGTTTGCGGGCATGGAATACGACCTAAGACACCGGCCGGTTACTCCCGAAGAACTGCAATTAATTATAGCTACTTCCAGCGAATCGAGCGGCTTAGAAGCAGAAGAGCGAGAACTGCTTAACAACGTGTTTGAATTTGGCGAAGTTTGGGTAGAAGAAGTGATGGTTCCCAAGCCGAGCATTGTCGCACTTCCGAAGACGGCTACCTTTCAAACTTTGCTCGACGAAATGGCGATTTCCAATCATTCCCGCTATCCAGTCACCGGAGATTCTTTAGACGACATTATCGGCATTATTGGCTTCAAACAACTTGCGAAACCTCTAGCTGAAGGTTTGCTATCTCCCGACACGGAAATTGTAACTTGGATGCAGTCGGTGAGATTTGTGCCGGAGATGATGCTGCTGGGGGAACTGCTGCCTTTGATGCAGAGTTCGTCGGAAGAAATTGCGATCGTTGTCGATGAATTTGGCGGCATTTCCGGGTTAGTGACGCTGAGGGATTTGATTGCCGAAATTATCGGCCGCAGCTACGAGTCGCCCGACAGTAAAGAAATTGCTTTGCAAGTATTGGACGATCGCACTTTTTTGGTGCAAGCGCAGTTAAATGTAGATGATGTGAATCAAATATTGAATGTGGATTTGCCCGTAACTGACGAATATCAGACAATCGGAGGTTTTCTGAGTTATCAGTTGCAAAGAATGCCGGCTGTTGGGGAAGTTTCGCGCTGCGGAAATGTGGAACTTACGGTTGTTTCTGTGTCCGGGCCCAGGTTGGATCAACTTCAAATTCAGTTGTTGGAAGGGACGGCGGGCGATCGAGCTTTGGGTGAAGTTGCAGCAGCGGATGGGGAAATTGTGGGGAAAGGGCGATCGAATAGCGGGTTGAGAGGTGCGGAGAAATTTTCTAGTTGAGCATATTTTAGCGAATACCTAGATAATCTACTCGCTCGAAGTCGCTGCGTACTAAATCATCTAACGTCGGGCCTTTGGGGCGCAAATTAACGCGATTTCCCACCTTCACATTTTCGTAATATACGTAGGGAATATAGATATCTTGCTCCTCCATAAAAGCGAAAGTAAAGCGAAAGGCACTGCCAATTTCCTCAGCTTTAACCTCACGAAAATCAGAGAGGAATAGGAGATCCATTTCTTCCTCAAAGTACAGCATCTCTGCAAATGCGCCTCTGTCGTAGCAGTTATAACCAATATAACCGCAAGTGTCGCTACATTTGTAGTAGATGGCGCGAGTGGATAGGAACCAGGAAAGGGTGATAGCATCCCCTTCTCCAAATACAAGGGAACCGGGATGATAATTCAGTTGTTCAACGAGAGTCCACGGGTGTCCCCGGAATTGAAACACAATATAGCTTTCGGCGGTAATTTCGATTTCGCGATCGTAGATATCCCGTTCCCAGACATCCGCACGTCTCGCCCTACTAAGCTTTTGGGCTACTGATTCAATAGGAGCCCGAACGATAAGTAGATTTTGGTTTCTGTCAATTGTTTCAATACCTCGGCGCTCTTCAATAGACATATCTTTTACCATTAACTAAACTCTAACGCGATTATACTTCTTTTTCAGACTGTAGCGAATGCTCAGGAAGAAACAGGGTGCTTTATAATTGATTCATCAGGTCAAGTAAATAGACTCGATCCTTTATGCAAGCGCGATGAACAGCAGAACTTAAGGAATATTATGAAAGCTCAAGAACTTTATAAACAAGGATTCGACCTCGCTCGCCAAGGACAATATAAAGAATCAGTTGAACTTTTAACTCAAGCAATTAATCTCAATCCTAGCTTTCCCGAAGCGCATATGGTTCGCGCTAATGCTCAAACTTTATTAGGAAACCTACAGGGTGCTGTTGAAGATTTTCAGAAAGCGATAGATATCTACAGGGCTAGAGGACAATCGCAAATAGCTGATATGCTTTTAGTCCGATTGAATTCGCTGCAAAATGAAATTAAGGATGAACAGGAAAACAAGGGTCAACCGGAAATTGAGGATGAGCCAGAAGGTAAATAGACCTCTTGCAAAAATAACTAGGACGGGCAAGATGCCCATCCCACAAATTTTTTTTTCTTGTGGAATGGGCATCTTGCCCGTTCCAGAATTTGATTAAAAGGATTTTTGCAAGAGGTATAATAAGTAGCCTGCTGATTCAAAACTAACTAACAATCAATTTTTTAAATTTTAGTTTTGTAGGAGTGACTGCAATAAATTTCTCCAGAAAAGCCAATCTTGAACAGGCAAGATGCCTGTTCCACAATTATTGGAGAGGTCTAATGTATTCTCGCTAAAGAACCCGGTTTCTGGGCAGTCGCGCGTCAGTCATGTTTAAGCGTAAGATACCATATCTTTCAATCCCAATTCCTCAAAAGCCGCCAACCGCAGCCGACAAGAATCGCAAACGCCGCACGCAGTTTCCCCACCTGCGTAACAAGACCAAGTTTGCTCCCAAGGCACTCCCAACTTGTTACCCAATTCAATAATTTCTGTTTTTTTAAGTTCGATTAAAGGTGTTATAATTTTAATAGGTTCTCCTTCCCTTCCCTGCTTTGTTCCTAACCGGAATACTTCCTGCATGGCTTGGATGTAATCGAGGCGGCAGTCGGGATAGCCGGAATAATCTAAAGCGTTGACACCGATGTAAATACGATCGGCTTCTAGGGTTTCTGCGTAGGCGAGGGCAAAGCTGAGAAAGATCGTATTTCTAGCTGGAACGTAGGTACTGGGGATGTTTTGAGACATTTCTCCCAGAGTGCGATCGATCGGCAATTCCATCTCATTATCCGTCAAAGCCGAACCGCCCCAAAGCGTCAGGTCAAAGTTTACCACCTGATGCGCCTTAACATCCGCTGAAAGTGCGATCGCCCTTGCTGATTCCAACTCCCGCCGGTGCCTTTGCTGGTAGTCAAAGGAAATAGCGTAACACTCGCAGCCGTCGGCTTTGGCTTGATACAAAACTGTTGAGGAATCCAGCCCTCCCGACAATAAAATAACTGCTTTCACTTAAAACATCCTCGATCGCATCAGCCTTTATATTTATATCAAATCTCTTGTCAGTTGACAAGATGAGACGGCGGTTGAAACCGCGTCTACAAAAACGAAGTCCGCCTCCGCGGACTGAAGAAGATAAAATAATTTTAACCGCAGAGTTTTCTTCAACCCGCGTCGGCGGGTTTTGTTTGTATAGCAGCGGTTTCAACCGCCGAGTCTTCCTGCAACAAGTCGTCTAGTTCGCGGTAATCGGGCAAAGTTGTATCAATTTCTATACCTTGCCGCAAAACTGTGCGATCGCGCTGCGACCTCGATAACAATTCGCTGAAATTCCGCGCCTTAAACAAAATTAAATCTGCTGGTAAACCAACGGCAATTTTTCCCAGATTCGGCAATCCCATTAAATCTGCTGGTGTTTTTGTGACTGTCCGCGGCCAATCTTCCCAAGGTCTATCTAAATGGGCAATGCGGACTGCCATATTAAAGACTTCCAAAACATCGTGATCGCCAAATCCGTAAAACGGATCTCGACAATTGTCGCTAGCAACTGTGACGGGAATTCCTGCTGCTTTTAGTTCGTGCAGCAGCGTCACTCCCCGCCAGCGCGGTGTACGCCCAGATAGTCTGTCTTGCAGGTAAAGGTTGCACATCGGCAAGCTGACAATGCCAATATTTGCTGCCTTGACTAATTCCAGAGTTTGTGTTACTAAATCTGGCGGTTGTACGGCTAAACTACAGCAGTGTCCGCAGATAATTTGACCGCTAAATTTATGGCGAATAGCCGTTTTTGCTACTTCCAGCAGTGTTGTTGATTCTGGATCGTCAGTTTCGTCGGTGTGGAAGTCGAGGTTTAAACCGCGTTCTCGGGCTAAGCTAAAGACTCGATCGAGTTGTTTGCCTAAATCCGGGTTCATGTAGGCGACGCCCCCGAGAATGCCACCAATTTCAGCAATGCGATCGGCTAATTTTTCGCCGGCGGGTGTCAGGAAATAGTCGAGGGAAACGAGGGAAACTGCTTGCAAGATCAGCCGATCGCCCCATTCGGCTTGCAGCGCTTCAAATACTCCCAAACTAACGGTTCCCTGTTCCCCGGCGCTGTCGATGTGAGTGCGGATGGCCTTGGTTCCGTGGGCGTAGCTGCACTTTAGTCCGAACTCCATCCGCCGGTAAACATCCTCTGCATTCCAGTTTTTTTCGGCATCAGCGCACACAGTCTCCAGCGCACTTGCAAAAGTTCCATCGGGATTGGGCGATCGTTCCCAAATGTGTCCTTTGTCTAAATGCGCGTGCATATCCACAAAACAAGGCAAAACTAAGCCGTTGCACAAATCCATAATTGGGATATCTGCAATTGGGAATAAAGGTTCCGTACCTGTGGGGATGATTTGGGCGATCGTACCCGCTGCAATTTCCACATCCACCGCACAAAAATTGTTCTCAGTCCCTGTTGTTGCGACAGTAGAAGCTGAGGGCGCGATCGATTTCATCTCTAGAAGAGACGCGGGTACGCGACCATTTTTTAGCAAATAATTAGATGTACTTGGCAACATTAATTTTGTGAGTTAGTATGTATTTTCTTGATAATTCAGCGCTACCAGTTGTAACTATAGCAACCCTTGCAGAATTTGTGAACATCTCTCTTTTCCTCTTTCTCTCTTTTCTAGATTCTCTGCGCCCTCTGTGCCCTCTGCGGTTATTGCAAAAAAATCTCAGGCACAAATGAAATAGAATCGCTAAATAAACTTGAAATAAATATGTAGCTTTGTTGTTGGCAGTGCAGCCCCGATCGCTAAACCCAAAATATAAAATTTTTATATTTTTGAGGAAACTGCGCCAGTCAGCGTCACGGGTTTGGCTATGCCGGATACTTCCAGATTCTGAATCCTGTTGCTATCATAAATCACTGCTTCAAATTGCAATTTCACTTTCAACCAACAGCAGCATCCATAGCAAGAAACCCAAAAAAACTGTGTCAAAACCCAAGCATATAGTTTTAACCTCCCATCCCGACAGATCCGGCAGAAAACCTCTTCCCATCTACTGGGGAGAAATCGATCCCCTGAAACGGGGGCCTGTGATTGGCAGCCTCACCAAATCATCTCACCGGAATGCGATCGGCACTCATTCGGGTTCCTACTCTGTTTATCGAGCGCTAGCAGTTGCTTCTGGCGCACTCCAAGCAGATCACCGCCCCGATTTTACCAACACATCTCCGGCCGCACACATCGGGCCGCACCCGAGTTGGGGCGATCGCAATTTGATTGTTTCTCTCGATCCCTTTGGGGGTTTGGTCAGCGAAGTTTATACTTCATTTCTCCAGCAGGGATACGATATTCGACCGACAATTGCTGTTACTAAAGCTCACATTAATATGCCGGAATTGCAAGATGCTATCGCTAAGGGGCGAGTGCAAATTGATGGTAAAATAGTCAAAGAAGGCGGGAATTTAGCAGTAACTAAAATTGCGATCGACCCGGTGTGGTATTTACCGGGAATTGCCAGCAGGATCGGCGCCCAAGAAAGCGTTCTCCGTCGTGTCCTGTTTGAGGAAACAGGCGGAATGTTCTCGGACTTAGTGACGCGGCCGGACTTGCACATTTTCTTGCCGCCAATTGGCGGAACTACGGTTTATATTATTGGTGATGTCGCGAATATTTCTGACTCGGATAAGCAGTTGGCGGTACGGGTACATGATGAATGCAACGGTTCAGATGTCTTCAGTTCCGATATCTGCACTTGTCGCCCTTATTTGGTACATGGGATGGAAATTTGCATCCAAACGGCACAATCAGGCGGTTCTGGGGTAATAGTTTACTTCCGCAAGGAAGGGAGAGCTTTGGGGGAAGTGACTAAGTTTTTGGTGTACAATGCTAGAAAACGGCAGGAAGGCGGCGATCGCGCTGATGCCTATTTTTCTCGCACTGAATGCGTTGCGGGAGTTCAAGATATGAGGTTTCAAGAACTAATGCCAGACGTGCTGCACTGGTTGGGGATATCTCGCATTGACAGTTTAGTTTCGATGAGCGATATGAAATACAATGCGATTATCAATTCTGGCATTCAGGTGGTCGATCGCATCCCAATTCCTGAAGATTGGATTCCCGCAGACGCACAAGTCGAAATTGTCGCCAAAAAAGCCGCCGGCTACTACACACCAGACGAAGTGCCAGATGCTACAATTCTTGCTGAAACTCAAGGGCGAGATTTAGGAGATTGAGATGGTAAAGACGCGATCGAGCGCGAACAATCGCGTCTTTGCCAAATAAAATAGGATGCTTGGCAAAAAAAACTGGTTTCTGCCAAAAATCCTCTGGTGGTCGCAAAATAAATGCGCTAGAAATTTGTTTTTTGGTCAGCGGTGGGTAAGTTCAGTAAAATTAATTGCTTGTTTGTTTATAAGTCAGGGTAGGTTATGGCTAATTTGCGTTCTACTGTGATCGTAAAAACAGATATTTGCGGATATACCGGCCGAGTTAAAAAATTATCTCAGTCGGACTTAAGTAGTTTGTTAAACGAGCATAAAAATTTTATTTCAGATATTAGCACCAGAAATGAAGGAAGCGTGATTAAAGGGGAAGGTGATTCATTTTGGATGATTTTTCCCAGCGTCACAGCAGCGGCTGTGGCAGCCATAGAAATGCAGCAAGAATTGAGAGCGCAGCAATCTAGCAAGGCGAACGACGAACGATTGGCTATTCGCGTGTCTATTACATTAGGAGATGTCTTGCATCAAGATAAAGATATCTTTGGCGATACGGTGAATTTAACAGCGCGCATAGAATCAGTAACTCCGCCCGATGAAATATATTTGTCCCAAGCAGCATGGCTGGCGCTCAACAAAGCAGAAGTGCAAACATCTTTTGTCAACGAGTTTTCTTTGAAAGGGATGAGCGAACCTGAAAAAGTTTACAAAGTTGACCAAAGTTACAAAACGCGAATAGTAGAAAATCAAGCAATAATTAAAGCAGATTTGAGAGGTTTTATTGCTTATCAAGAATCTAATTCAATCAAAGACGTTGAATATTTGCTCACCAACTTCGATACTTTTGAAAAAACAATTTGCGAAGAATACGGCGGCACAATTCGGAGTATTGTTGGCGATTCGCATTTGTTGACTTTCCCGGAAGCTCACTCAGCCTTAGCGGCAATGGAGAGTTTGTGCGAGAATTGGAAACTTTTTATTCACGGTAATAAAATACCTTGCGGCTTGTCGGTGGGAGTTGCTAAGGGAAATTTGTATATATTTCGGTCTTGCACTTATGGAAAAGATATTAACATCGCCGACAGGCTGGAAGATTTAAGTAAAATAGTATCCCCTGGTGCAGAAAAAAATTCTGTGATAGTTTCCGATAAAATAAAACGCGAAGTCAGCGGCTCGAAGTGGGAATATAAGCTGGTTAAAATCGATAAAAATGCGATTTTAGATAATCTTTTAGATTACAGTCAGTTTGACTTTTTTCAAGAAAACGATGTTTATCGGTGTTTGGTGGCATGAAGTTGAATAAAATTGAACTTGAGACTGTAGAATATCTGAGAACGCCGGCTGCCCTACGCCAAAAGTGCGATCGGCTTTTTAATTTAGCCTCCGAAAATAAACTCCGCTACTTCCGCGTCGATTTATCCCAACTCGACAAAGCAGCAAATTATGTAATTGAGACAACGCGCCAGCAGTATCCCGATTTTAACATTCCCTTTCACAGTCGCTGGCGGCATTTTGAAGCCGGCAACCTGTCGCGACTCGCCGAATTGGATGCAGCAATAGCCGAATTTTCACCCATAGAGCAAGCTAAAATCAAATTTGATTTAGCAATTGTCAGCGTTTTGCTCGATGCCGGTGCTGGTGCAGATTGGCAGTATTGCGAACCAGAAACCAAACAGGTTTACCGCCGTTCTGAAGGGTTAGCAATAGCCAGCTTGCGGATGTTTTGTCAAGGTGTTTTTTCCAGCAATCCCGATTTTCCTTTTTCTGCTGACTCTCGCGGACTTTCTCAATTAAAACTAGAAAGCTTAGCGGCAGGATTTCAGGTAAGTCGAGACAATCCGCTAGTTGGTTTAACAGGCAGATTAGAATTATTGCAGCGTTTGGGAAATGCTATTTGCCAGCATCCATTATTATTTGGCAGCGAAAACCCGCGTCCCGGCAATTTGGCAAAATACTTGCTCGACAGTCGGGTTTCAGGAGTCAAAACTGTGAAGGCTTCTGAAGTGTTGAGGGCTGTTTTGACAGGTTTTGGGGAAATTTGGCCGGGAAGATATGCAATTGGTGGCGTTAATTTAGGCGATGTTTGGCGGCATCAGGCATTACAAGGAGAAAATCTGGGAGATGAATTTGTTCCGTTTCACAAACTCTCGCAGTGGTTGACTTATTCGCTGTTGGAACCGCTGCAAGAACTTGGTTTAGAAGTCGCCGGATTGGATGAGTTAACGGGATTGCCGGAGTACCGCAACGGCGGTTTGTGTTTGGATATCGGGCTGCTGCGGGCAAAAGATTCGGCTATTTTTGAGCAGAGTTACTTGCCTGGTTCGGAAGTTATAGTAGAATGGCGATCGCTAACTGTGATTCTTTTAGATAAAATTGCCGCAGCTATGCGAGAAAAGCTGCATTTGAGTGCGGATCAATTGCCGCTGGTGAAGATTTTGCAAGGAGGAACTTGGGCGGCTGGGCGGAAGATTGCGGGCGAATTGAGGGCTGGTGGAGGGCCGCCAATTCAGATTGAAAGTGACGGTACTGTGTTTTAGGGGGAAGAGGGAAGTTCGGCAACGGATTGTGTAACGGATGTAACGGATGTAACGGATAGAAGGAAGTTCGGCAACGGATTGTGTAACGGATAGAAGGAAGAAGGAAGAAGGAAGAAGGAAGAAGGAAAATTATCTCCTCTTCCAACTTAAAACTTAAAATTCCAAATTCCAACCTGAAAACTATAAGCTGTTCGACATTTAAACCACTAACGAGGCCTGTAGGGTGCGTCAGCTAGAACACTTACTAAGCAAGGGAAACAAGATAGGGCTGACGCACCCTACAATACTATTTTAAATGCTCCACAGCTTATCCTCAATAGGTACACGGCATTGCCGTGTCCCTACCAACCTGGAATACGCTGTAAATCTGGGGGCTTGCGATCGGCATTCGGGGCTTTTTTCTCGCTCCACAAATGAATCCGGGGGCAAGAGACCTAATTGCTTGATTGTCATCTTTTTTGCTCTCATATCATGTCCGGTCAATTACCCGCAATCCAGGTTTTTGTAGTGAGGAATGCAAGTCCTCAGATTTTTGGATGACTTGCATTCCTCACTACAAACCAATTTTATTGTGGTCGATCGGACACGATATCACTCTTTTTTGGGAGCTAGTTTGCGGATGCCAGACGGTACTGGTGAAAGATTCAAATATTCATTTTTCTCTTCAACAACTGATGATTTAGATACTTGATACTTCTTGCCTTTGGTGGCATGATTAGCAACTGTGCCCAAGCAAGGTATACCAAAATTTTCTAATTGACTGAAAACTTTTTTGACTACAGAAAACTTGGCCTGACGAATTGCTACAACCATTAGTATTCCATCGGTGCGCGCCGCTAAAAAATTCGTATCTTTACTGTCAACCAGCGCCGGCGTATCGTAGATAACTAAGTCATATGTTGCGTGAAGTTCTTCCATTAAATACTGCATCCCAGATGAGGCAAGCCGTCTGGCAGTACCGGGAATAGGGAGACCGGCAGTCAATACAAAAAGATTATCTGCGTCAGGCGATCGCTGGATAATTTCATTTGGTTCGTTTTTATTGTCGAGCAAGTTGCTCAATCCCTTAACATTAGGCAGTTCCAACAGCAAGTGCAAGCTGGGCGAATGCAAATTTGCGTCTACTAACAACACTCGCTGACCCGCCAGCGCTGCCACATGAGCTAAGTTTAAAGCAACCGTAGATTTGCCTTCGCCAACTGTAGCCGAACCAATTACCAAAGAGCTAATCGTTCGATTTGAAGAAAGAAAGCGGATATTAGTATAAAGAGAGTCAAAAGCTTCTATAAATTCCGAAGCAATTTTCTTATTACCCTCTTTTCCTTCAAGATAAGCATAGGAATTAGCAATAGAAGGCGGAAAGTTTTTAGCATTTTTGTCAAGAGGAATTGCTCCCAATAAAGGCGGGTCAAACGCATCTTTAACGTCATCAGCACAGTAGAAAATATTGCGGATTTTTTCAATGAGAATAGCCACTGCCAGACCCAACACTAGCCCCCCAACAACTGCCATCACCAATTTGTTTTTAGCTTTCGATGCAACGGGAATTAACTTGCCTGTTTTAATATCTTTCGGTATCGCTGGTTCAGAAATTATTTCCCAAGGTACTTGGCTTTGAGCTGCTTGGACGCGCAGAGTTTCCCGCTGACTTAAAAGTTGATCGCGGGTGCGGGCGGCGATGTCTAATTGCTGTTGCAGTTCGTTGTAGCGGCGGGCTATACTGGGAAATTCTCGTGCTTCTCGGATCAAATTGTTTTTAGTTTGACCGATCGCCTGACTGCGAGCTTCTAATACTTGAACTTGGTTGGCAGTATCAACCAATTGTTTAATCAAGCCTATGCGAATCGAATTTTGAAAATTTTGAACTTTAGAATTGGCTTGGGCTCCTACTAAATTTTGCCCCAAAATTCGCTCAGTTTGCTGGTTGAGCAAAGCTACTAAATTTGCCCGCTTGCGCTCTAAAGCTTCCACTATAGGGTTAGCAGATTTAAAACGAGCTGTTTCTACAGCAATCTGACCTTCTACTTCCTTAACCTTGGTCAGCAACTCTTTATATTGAGGTTCTTCGCTTAAAGCTGAAGCGGCAATAGCTTCATTTGGTGTAAAATCTAATTGTTTTTGCAAGTTAGCGTACAGCGTTTTCTGTTCCTGCAACAGCCTTTGAGTTTCTAACTCTAAAGTTTCTACGGTGCGAACTTGCGCGATCAATTGCCCGCCTTGTTCTTTAGGGTCGGTAATATTTTGCTGCTGCTGTATCACCTGTAACTCCGACTTCAGCGTATTTACGCGCTTAGTGAGTCCCGGAAGCTGGTCTTCAATAAATTTAACACCTTCACCAATGCGACTTTTGCGTTCGTCAAGACTGTACTTTAAATATTTCTTTTTAGTTTCTTCTAAAACGAACATAACTAATTGATAATCAGTCTCCAGGAAGCGAACTTCTAAGATTTTAGTGATCGTCAACTCATTTTCTCCGACGCGCAAAACGACTAATCCTTTTTTTAAAATTTCCTCAGTAACTTCTGGATATCGTTTTTGGACTTGTTTGGCAATAGCAGAAAGCATCTGAGGACTCTGGAGAATTGCAAGTTGAGTTGGGTAGTCCAAACTAAAAAAATCTCGACTAGGCATTGCCCCCCCCTCGCCGCGATTGGCGAGGGCAGCGGGGTCAGCAATTCTTGCCTCCGTTGTCACGGGTTCCACTAGCATCCGAAAATCGCCTTGATATGTTTGCTTACCTCCCTTGATTTGATAAACAACTCCACCGCCTGCTAGACCGACAATCCCAATAATGATTAGCGCTTTTCGCCCAAAAGTCCTCAACAACGGCTTTAGATTCAATCCTTTCTGAGGCGGCGCGCTTAACTCTTCTCCCTCGTCAACTGAAAATTGTTGCACCTGTCTGCTCTGGCTGCTAATGGGTACGATATGAGCGTCCTGTTCTCTTTCCATGTTGACCTCTTTGATATTTTGTTGGTAAAATCAGGTTTGTTCTGCGAGCCTTCTGGTTGATACTTTGAGCATTGGCTTAAGGATATCACAGGAGATTCTTGGTTGGTCGATCCCACTTCCTTCTAATAGTTCTCACTACTTTCACATAGTATACAAAAATAACTAAATCCCTATGTTGGGCCGACTGTAATTTTTTTTTTACTAACTGAAGAGAGTGTTGTAGCCGACTGCATTTCTGTCTGCTGTGTTGTGCTTGTATTTAAGGTTTCTGGGCGCCTCGGTCAACTTTTTCTGGTGTCGCTGAGCTTTGCCGCAGGTCGCGCAATAACTTTACCAAAATTTTACAATTGCCCCTAAAAGCTCAGCCACTGCTGGCGCTAGTATTGCCTTATCATTATTATGCCATTTTTATGTTCGCTGTCAACGGCACCAGCACCGGTTAACTTACCCGCTAACTGACCGACTAAAAAGTTTTGCATTTTCCATGTAGATATAATTAGCAGCATTCAGTAGATTTTTGGAACGGCAACTAATCGAATCAATTTCCGATAAAAATCTGTCTCTTATTTTAATTATAAACTTTTTAACGAGCTGGATGGCTGCTTAAGTCTATAGACTTAAGCATCGCGGTGATTGTATCACAAATTACTCTCAATAGTGTGCTACAGACATAAAATTTAATAACTTGTTTTCTCAAACTCGATCGACATCTCGAAAAACTCAAGCTATCTGGGTCTTTCTACCGGGGCGGATGGCGAGTCGCGATATTATGTTTTTTCCGATAAAAACCAAGTTTCTGAGTTCCTACTATTACTAAAACTATCGCTTGTATTCGCCCTCCGAGCAAGCTGTAGCAATCCTTTCTGGCAACCCGCAACGTTTTTAAGAGAAGAGCAAGAGTTTGCACATGATGGGAGGATTGCTATGGATATCGCCCGGATTAGCTGTTTGTAGTTATTGGTTTTTGACGTTAATAATTACCCACTACTGATTACCGCTTACTGATTTTGTGCTTTCTTCTCTCTAAGTTTCAACAAGATTTCTGCATGAACTTCGCGGGTGATCGGATAAAAATATGTGAGAATCATGCCAGCAATTAAAGCAATTGTCGGCAGCGGCCCGATCGCAACTCGAATCGCAAAGAGCGCTGAATCTGGCTGTACGGGCGCAGCCTGTCCCTGAACTGTGGCAAGGAATCCAGCTTGTTCTAATGCTTGTCCCACAAACCACAAACCGAGCGCCAAACCAATTTTTTGCAGCAAGACCATAAACGAATAGAACACGCCTTCGCGTCTTTCGCCTGTTTGGAGTTCGTCGAGTTCAATGACATCCGGTATCATCGACCAAGGTATTAGATAAGCAGTGGAAACTCCGACACCTGCCATGACTGCTAATAGGTACATCTGCAATACTTGTCCTGGTTGGAGGAAAAACAGTCCGGCTTGGGCAATAATCCACAAACTCATGCCCATAAAATATACGGCTTTTTTGCCGTATCTCTCGCTGACTTTACTCCAAACAAATAACATGGCGAGTGCAGTACCTTGAACTGCGATCGCAGTTTGGGTAAAAGTTGCTGGCGGCAGTTTCATCCAGTTGATGACAAAGTAGGGCAAAATAGAAGCAGTTAATTGCACTCCCAGCCAAGAACAGAGGTAAATTCCAATTACGTACAAAAAAGGGCGATTGTTAAATGCAATGCGTAACTGTTCTTTCAGCGGCAAGGAAGTTGAACTATCTGCTACTGGATTTTCTTCCAGTTGAGATAAGACGTGTTTGCGGGTTCCTAAAAAACACCAGTACAAAGGCAATACAGAAATGACTGTACAGATTGCACCTAATACTAAGTATTTTTGAGTATCGTCTTTAACTAAGGCAAAAATGATTTGTGCTAAAATTAACGACAAGATGCTGCCGCCGATCGAGAAAAAGAACCGGAAACTGTTAAGGCTAGTACGTTCGTTGTAGTCTTGGGTTAATTCTGGGGTGAGGGCGGTGTAAGGCAGGTTGACGGCGGTGTAAGCGGTGTTAAACAAAATGCCGATCGCCACATAGTACCAAAACAGTATCGTTGGATCTTTGCTGGGAACAATCCACTGCAAAAAGAAGAAGATCCCGAAGGGAATTGCGCCGTATACCATCCAAGGATAGCGGCGGCCCCAGGGATGAGATGTGCGATCGCTCAAAACCCCCACAATTGGGTCATTTATGGCATCCCAAACCTTGCCGATCAGCAAAATGTTGCTAGCAGTACCCGCAGCCAAACCGGCGACGTTGGTAAAGAAATACAGCAGGAAAAATACCAAAACATTCGCAGTAATTGCGGGGCCGAGGTCGCCGGCACCGTATGCTAATTTTGTTGAGAAACTGAGTTTTTTTGTTTGGGGGTTGTCGGCGGCTGGTTGAGGCCCGGAAGTGTTGCTCATAAACTTTGATTTCGGGATTTTTTGGCAGTCACAGTCTTTCCAGTAGGAGTATAACTCGCGCTACGCCCTGATGCTAAGTTTTTTGTAGCGATCGGGATTATTCTGAATAATTGGTAATTGGTAATTGATAATTGGTAATTGATAGATTTGTAGGTAGGGGCGGGTTCACCAACAATAATCGCCCCAAAACAAACAATCTCAAAAACCCGCCCCAACCCAACAAACAAGCCAAATGTACGTTCAAATTTACGGTGGGGTGGGGGCGGGTTTATATAAATTGTCGGTCATTGTTATGTATGGTTTGTGAACCCGCCCTTACAACGTTGTGGTAATTCGAGCGATATCAATATACACAATACCTGTAGATACCGTAGGGGGCGCCGCCACAGATAATCTACTTTCCAAGCTCGAAAATCTAGCAGCTACGCACCATACCAGGGGCGCGTTTTACCCGAAATATCGATCGGTAGCTAAAGATATCGATAAACCCGCCGCCCACAGACTTAAGGAAACAATCGCCCTACCTGAACTTCTATTTCTGGAAATGCCAGCATTGACAAAACATCATCTTCATTAAATACTGTGCGGAAACCGAACAGCCACAGCAACTTTTCTGTATTTTGGTTCGGTGTTTGCAGTGTTGTTGCAATTTTTTTTGGTTCTGACATGAATTTTAAATCTCTATAAAATTTACGCTCTTAAACCCGGTTTACAGGCAAAATATGGGTTTTAACTCACATCTTGCACCATTGTCAAGAACAGGCCGGAAAGCCTGTTCCTAAGCAAGTAATTGAGAAGGGTGCAAGATATCAGTTTTAATAATAAATCTATAAATAAACCGGGTTTATCAGGCAAGAGTGCGTAATCTTTCTCCTACAAGTTTTGCTGGATAATGTCGCAGCATTCGGCGACGGTTGCTCTTTTTTCCATTGCTGCGACTAGGGCTTCGTAAGCTGCTTGGTGGCTTTCTATCAGGTTTTTTGCTCGCAGCGAACCCCAGTTTTGTTTGAGTTGAATTTCGGAACTGGGACGGCGCAGTTGCGTTAAAATTGCGCTGATTTTTGTGCGGTCTTCTGCGCCTCCTTGTGCGCTGCCGCAAACAATTTTTTCGGCGACTATTCCGGCCATCCACACGGTGCAGTATTGGTCTAAAAGTTGGGAGGAAAGAGTGCCGTTTTGCAGTTGAGATGCTAATTTTTCGTCTTCAAATCGGACGCCGCCTTGGGCTGTTTGACCTTGTTTAAATGCTTCCCAAGCGTTGAGGGCGTAGCTGGTTACGGGAATTCCCAAGAGGTACGCGACTAGGAAGTGTCCGGCTTCGTGGTGAAGGATACGATCGCGCTTTTGTTTGGAAGTTCCTCCCAGCCAATCTAATAAAATGGTACCGCCTTGACCTTGCCACTGGAAACTGTCGAGGGTGGCTAGCCCCAACAGGCAAAAAGTGGCGATCGCAGGTACGGCTTCTGGCAAGTTGAATAGGGGGCCCAACAATATTGAAACGGTGATGGCAAAGATAGAAATAGCGATAATATTCAAAGAAGTGTCTTTCATAACTTGGAATTAGTAATGAGGAATTTGTAATGGGGAATAGGGCATCGGGCATCGGGCATCGGTTAAATTATTTTTTTTCCTTCTTCCTTCAGAAAGGCGAAAATTTACAGAACTTTCCAGGTAAGTGAAGTAGAAAGAAACCGGGTTTCTTGAATAAAAGCGATTTTTGGCGAAAAATCCAGAAGAAACCCGGTTTCTGGGGTTTACTTCATAAAGAATCCGCCTACATTCCGATCGCAGCGCCCGGGACTTCCGACAAAAACTCCATCTTCCAGTTTGACTGAAAATTGCCGCTCCGAAGCCGCCGATATTAAAAAGATATTAAAATAAATCAAAGTCCAGTAAAAGTGTTAGTGGAATCCTTCATGTCAGTTTTGGCAGCGATCGCAGTTTTAGGTATCTTGATTGTCGTTCACGAACTCGGCCACTTCCTGGCGGCGAGACTTCAACACATCCACGTCAACCGCTTCTCCATCGGTTTCGGGCCCATCCTGTGGAAGTACCAAGGCCCGGAAACTGAATACGCCCTCCGCGCCTTTCCCCTGGGAGGTTTCGTGGGTTTCCCGGACGACGATCCAGACAGTACAATTCCCCCAAATGACCCGAATTTGCTCAAAAATCGCCCCGTGCTCGATCGGGCGATCGTCATTAGTGCAGGGGTAATTGCCAACTTAATTTTTGCTTACTTCCTGCTGGTGGTGCAATTGGGCACAGTCGGCGCTGCATCCATGAACTACCTACCGGGAGTTAAAGTCCCGGAAGTCGCCGCAGAAGTCAGTTCGGCCGCGAAACAAGCGGGAATTCGATCGGGCGACGTTGTTCTGTCTGTTGACGGCAAGGAATTGGGCGCTTCCCGCGAAGCAATCAAATTATTGGTCGCAGCAATCCAAGATCACCCCAACCAACCCCTAGCGTTGGAAATTCAGCGCCAAGAACAAAAATTTGTGGTGACAGTAACTCCTGAACTGTCGCCCGACGGCAAAGGTCGCATTGGCGTGCAGCTAACTTCTAACGGCACTGTCGTGCGTCAGAGGGCAGGAATTGTAGAGGCGTTTAGCAAGGCCGCGACAGAATTTGAGCGGATTGTGGTGCTGACGGTTCAAGGTTTCGGGCAGTTACTTAGCAATTTCAGCCAGACTGCCGACAAGTTGTCCGGGCCTGTGGCGATTGTGGCGATTGGTGCAGGGATTGCCAAATCGGATGCTGCGAGTTTGTTTCAGTATGCTGTGCTAATTAGCATCAATTTGGCTGTGATTAATATCTTGCCTTTACCTGCTTTGGACGGCGGTCAGCTAGCTTTTCTGTTGATAGAAGGACTGCGGGGCAAGCCTCTGCCGAACCGCATTCAGGAAAATGTTATGCAGACTGGTTTGGTGTTGTTGCTGGGTTTGGGAATTTTCTTGATTATTCGGGATACAGCTAATTTGGCTGGGTTCGATTTGATGGGCAGTCTTCGGCAACAATAGTCAGTAGTCAGTAGTCAATAGTCAGTAGTCAGTAGTCAGTAGTCAGTAGTCAGTAGTCAGTAGTCAGTAGTCAGTAGTCAGTAGTCAGTAGTCAGTAGTTGGTTGTTATTGGTTATTGATTATTGATTATTGATTATTGGTTATTGGTTATTTGTTGGTTGCCACTAATAACCAATAAGATTAGTCAACAGTTAAAAATTAATAGTCATTAGTCATTACAGCACTTTTGACTAATGACTAATATTCCCTCATTAACTTGGGTAAAAAAGCAATGATTACACAACTGCAATCTCCCGAAAAATCACAAATAATCTACCCAGATGACAACGGAGAACCCATGTCAGATAATACCGAACAGTTTCGATTAATCGTCTGGATCAAAGAAAATTTAGAACTTTTATTTGCGAGCGTTGCTGATGTTTTTGTGGCGGGTAACTTACTGTGGTATCCAGTAGAAGGAAATAATAAACTTGCTCAAGCACCAGATGTGCTGGTAGCCTTTGGCCGACCGAAAAGATATCGAGGTTCCTACCAACAGTGGAACGAAGATAACATTCCGCCGCAAGTCGTGTTTGAAATTTTGTCGCCGGGCAACCGTCTAACTCCGATGATTCAAAAATTCAAATTTTACGAACGCTACGGCGTGGAAGAATATTACTTGTACAACCCGGAACAAGTGGATTTAACTATATGGCAGCGTCGAGACCAAGAATTAGAAGCTGTAGAATCGGCGGACGGTTGGGTAAGTCCCAGACTAGGAGTGCGGTTTCAACTATCAGAAACCGCACTACAAATATTCGGGCCTAACGGAGCGCCATTTGTAAGTTTTGTGGAACTCGCTCAACTGCGAGAGCAAGCAGAATTAAGAGCTGAACAAGAACAGCAAAGGGCCGAACAAGAACGCCAAAGGGCCGAACAAGAACGCCAAAGAGCCGAACAAGCAGAAACTTTGCTGGAACAAGAACGATCGCGATCGGAAGCTTTAGAAGCTCGACTCCGCTTCATGGGAATCGACCCCAATATTTTGTAAATGACTAATGACTAATGACTAATGACTAATGACTAATGACTAATGACTAATGACTAATGACTAATGACTAATGACT
>NZ_JAUBWA010000105.1:0-24905 GCF_036702825.1 Microcoleus sp. A003_D6
AGGCAGGATAAATCCTGCAACTCCCTTTCATCCCCGGACTGAAGTCACGGGGTTTTCAGGGTATTTCCTATAAGTCCTAAAAAGTTCTAAAGTAGTCCGATCGGCAGTTAGTGCGATCGCTCGATCAAATTGCTCAATACTGTATGCGCCCGTTCTAAAGGCAGGTGTCTGGGTTTGCCGTCCCAAACAATCTGATATTCGTTGCTGTTTTGACCGTCGCCGTATCCAGAAATTAGTTTCAGGTGAAATGCTTCCTCAGCTAATTGGTGAACTCGATCTCTGAGAGCAGTTTGTGCGATTTTCATAAGTTTATGCCTATTAAACCCCTTTTCACATTAGCCAATTAAAGTAGAGGCTGTACCTCTCAAAAGTTATAGCTTTTTTTCGGAAGCGGGAAAGAAATAGTCAACAGTCATTTAGTCATCAGTCATCAGTCCTCAGTCAGATATTGAAGGAAAAAGGAAGATTTGGTGACTCTCCCGCTATGATTAAGGCAGAATTGGCGGGAGTATTTGTTTCAACCGATCTGTGCAATATCTATGCCCGCAGGTAGTATCCCTGCACTGACAAGAGAGTTACCGTAGAAAATTAGCTAAAAGGAGGTTAGAAAATGCTGCAAGAAAAAAGCACCGAGACAGCCCGCGTCAATGCTCGAAAAACCGATGTTTTTGATGTTTTCAACTTCAAACACTATATGGGGCCAAACCCTTATTTAGAAACAGCGGCTTTAGTTTTCGATTGGGCGGTGACGGGCGCGAGCGAGCCAAAGCCGATCGCAGATTACCATGAAATTATCGGCGATCGCTACCCGCAACTGCTGCACGAAACTTTCTCGAACCACGCCCAACTGTTCGGCCGTACCTGCTCAGAAGTAGCAAAACTCGACATGGGTTTGCACTTCAAACACTGGAACGTCAAGCCGTTTTCTCAGTTTAACAGAATCAGCATAGAAGCACTTCACGCCCGCAGCGCCAGAGCCGTAGTTTACGCTGTTTGGGATTGGTTTGAAGCGATCGAGCAAAATCAAGATTTCCCCTTGGAAGCACAAATGGGCGCGCTGCAAAATATGTTCCGGCAGTCTGTTTACGGAGGCCCGACAGTTTATTCGTTAATGCGATCGGCATCCCAAAAAGGCATTCCCGCATTTTATTTGTGGGATGAAGGACTGATGCAATACGGTTACGGCAAAAAACTGGTTCGCGGTTCTGCAACAACCTTTGATTCCGACAGCCATTTAGACTCAGATTTTACCACGCGCAAAGACGATTGCAAAGCTTTTCTCGCTACATTAGGATTTCCTGTTCCCAAAGGCGATATTGTCTCCACAGAAAACGGAGCTCTGGCAGTTGCTAGAGAAATTGGCTACCCAGTTGCTATCAAACCAGTAGTCGGTCATAAAGGAATTGGCGTAACAGCAGATGTCCGAGATGCTGAGGAATTGCAGGCGGCTTTTAAAAGAGCAGTTAAGGCCATTCCCGAAACTGACCCGGTGCGAGTAATTGTGGAAAACAGCATCAAAGGATCGGATTTTAGGCTGCTGTGCGTTGACGGCAAATTTGTGTCGGCAACTGAACGCCGGCCCGCTTCGGTAACAGGGGACGACGACTCAACAATTCGCGAATTGATCCGCCGTGAAAACCGCAAACCCGAACGTTTGGACACGCCAACTTCGGCGATGAGCAAAATTCAGTCCGACGAAGCGATGGAAATGTATCTGGAAGAACAAGGGCTGTCATTGGATAGCGTGCTAGAGCGCGATCGTACTGTTGCTCTGCGGAAAGTCGCCAATCTTTCAGCAGGCGGCGTCAGCATCGATGCTACCCGCACTATTCACCCGGATAACATTGTTTTGGCTCAAGATATTGCCCTACATTTTCGGTTAACTTGTTTGGGGGTTGATGTGGTAACAGAAACTCTCGAAAAATCTTGGAAAACAGGCAATTTTGGGATTCTCGAAATCAATGCCGCGCCGGGAATTTTCATGCACCTCAACCCGGCTGTCGGCGAAGGTACTGATGTGCCTTCACATATTATCGAAACCTTCTTTGACTCGGGAAAATCAGCCAGAATTCCGATTATTACTTTCAATCGAATTTCGGTGTACGAACTGCAAGAAACAATCGACCACATTCTGTTGCAGCATCCCGATTGGACTATCGGTGCTGTTTGTCGCGGTGGACTTTTTGTCAACCGTTCTGAAAAAGTTTTGAATAAGAATTACAATCTTAACGTGCAAACTTTGCTGCGCAATCCCAAGCTAGATTTGTTGATTGCTGAATATCCCGAAGATGTTTTGGAAGCTGAGGGAATGTTTTATCGGGGCAGCAATATGGTGGTGCTGGACAATCCGGGAGAAACTGAGATGATTTTGGTCAGAGAAAGCACTGATGACGATACTGTTGTGATGAGGGAAGGAAGTAGTATTTCTATTCGCCGCCAAGGGTTGATCGAACAGTACAGTCTGGGGGATGATGAACCGTTTACACGGGTTTATTTGAAGGAAATAGGGACTGTTTTGTAAGCTGCGTATTGCTACTTACGTAAGGTGCGCACTGCGCACCCTACAGTTAACAGTTAGTAAGGTGTGCATTGACTTAGGTAAGGTACGCATTGCGAACCCTACCGTTAAAAGTTGGGTTGGAACCGCCGCAACAATTTATAATTTTCGCAAGGCCCGATTACCAATTACTAATCACGATGTCTTTACAATCTATTAGCATTCCGCCAACAACCGATCGCAAACCTGTCGCTTTGATTGTCGCTTTGCACGGATGGGGTGCTAATGCGCGGGATTTGACTTCCTTAGCACCGGCTTTCAATTTGCCGGATTATCAGTTTGTGTTTCCCGATGCCCCGTTTCCTCATCCCCACGTAACTGGTGGCAAAATGTGGTATGACCTTCAAAATAAAGACGCTGAGGGATTGGTAGAAAGCCGACAATTGCTGAGAGAATTTTTGCTGTCTTTGGAAAACAGCACGGGTGTGCCTTTGTCTCGCACTATTTTAGGCGGTTTTTCTCAAGGTGGAGCGATGACTCTGGATGTGGGATTGACTTTGCCCGTAGCCGGCTTAATTTGTCTGAGCGGTTATTTGCACTCCTCGATTTCAACCGTTGCTGGGAGTGCTTTGCCGCCTGTTTTAATCGTGCACGGTACTCAAGATACTATTGTGCCCGTTAGTGCTGCCGTGCGATCGCGCGAGAGTTTGACGGCTTGGGGAGCTCCGGTGCAGTATCGAGAATTTAACATGGGACACGAGATTCTGCCGGAAGTTATAGATGTAATGCGAAGTTTTGTTGTAAAAACTGTGTCGAAATTGGATTAAAGGCTTAGGATATAGTATGGCGGAAGTCTCGGGCAGGGGAAAAAAATGAAAACTTTAACCAAAGCATCGCGCGATATTGCTGTACTTACTTCACAGGACGTGGCAGAATTGGCTGTCCGTTTGGAAGTTGACGATTATACAGATCCTTTTGAGGGATTGAATGATTGGCATTTGTTGCGATCGCTTGCCTTTCAGCGGCCGGAGCTGGTTGAACCTTATCTCCACCTTCTGGATATGGAAGCCTACGACGAAGCATAGCCTTAAAAATCTAGCTCAAAAATTAAGGGCGGAATTGAGGAAGAAGTTAGCAGCATATTTTGTTGCGGATTAAACAGATGAATTATAGATTTGAGTCTATTTTCATCTTAACTTCTTTCTTGATTCTTTTTTATGGCTGAAGGAAGAAGGAAGAAGGAAGAAGGAAGAAGGAAGAAAAAATTAGGAATTAGGAGATGCGATCGGGCAATTCTCCGCAATGGTTTCAGGAATTCATCAAGTTCTCATGACCTCGAAGGTTGCTGTATTACCAAAAATCATGAAAGGCAGACGAATTTTAATCGGCGTTAGTGGCGGAATTGCGGCTTACAAAGTTTGCGAAGTAGTTTCAACTTTAGCGAAAGCTGGGGCGGAAGTTAAAGTTATTCTTACTGATGCAGCCGGGGAGTTTGTGACGCCTTTGACTTTTGCTACTCTCTGCCGCCATCCTGCTTTTACTGACAAAGATTTTTGGCAAGCAAGTCACGGGCGCCCCCTGCACATTCAACTGGGAGAATGGGCGGAAGTTTTTGTTATTGCTCCTTTGACAGCTAATACTTTGGCTAAGTTGGCGGGGGGTTTTGCTGATAATTTGCTGACTAATACTGTCTTAGCTTCTACTTGCCCAATTTTGCTGGCACCGGCGATGAATACGGATATGTGGGAACAGCCTGCGGTGCAGCGGAATTGGCGGGAAGTTTTGACCTATCGGCGCTATCATGCTGCGAATCCGGGGGCGGGAATGCTGGCGTGCGATCGCGCGGGTGTCGGCCGGATGGCAGAACCTGGTGAGATTTTGCCTCATATTGAGTCGCTTTTGTATGCGAAGGGCGATCGAGATTTAGCGGGAAAACGGGTGTTAATCAGCGCGGGAGGAACGCGGGAACACCTCGATCCGGTGCGGTTTATCGGCAATCCTTCCACGGGCAAAATGGGCGTAGCTTTGGCGCAAGCTGCACAGCATCGGGGCGCGACGGTGACGCTGGTACACAGTATAACTGGGGAATTGCCGCTGTCAGGTATGCGGGCGATCGCAGTTGCGAGTGCCCAAGAAATGTGGCAGGCGATGCTGCAATGCTTTGACGATGCGGATTTGACGGTGATGGCGGCGGCGGTAGCGGATGTGAGGCCGGCTGAGTACAGCAGTGAGAAATTGCCGAAGCGATCGCTCCCGAATTGTTTGCCTTTGGCACCGGTAGCGGATATTGTGGCAGAGTTGGGAAAATTGAAACAGCCGCACCAAAAATTAATCGGGTTTGCAGCACAAACTGGGGATATTGTCAAGCCTGCTTTGGAGAAATTGCGGGCGAAGAAACTGGATGTAATTGCCGCAAACCCGATCGATCGAATAGGTGCGGGTTTTGGCAGCAATACCAATCAAGCAATATTAATTAATGCCGCCGGGAAGCAAGTAGAAATAGCACCTTGCAGCAAGCTAGAAATGGCTCACCGGTTGTTTGATTTTGTGATGGAGGGGTGAGGGCGATCGAACTGCGATGATGTTACCCATTTCGGATTTTTCGTTTTGTGGGGGCGGGTTTACCAGATGGTTGGTCTTAAGCACAGATTGTCTGTAAAACCCGCCCCTACAGACATTTGTAGGGGCGGGTTTTACGAATAATATTTAATACCCGCAAACAATCTATATAAACCCGCCCCCACACAACAGATAACCTCTATGAAGCTTTATTTCGCTCGAAATGAAACTGCAATTTGCTAGAAATTAGCGGGTTCCGGGGATAATTCTGATTCCCCAATTTCCGTTGATTCCGACTCAGCCGGCAACTCAATATCTGCGACAGTAATTTCTAGTTTAAATCCTAACGCTTCGAGCAATTCTACCAAACAGTAAATTTCCGAACCGCCGCTTTCAGTCAGCATCTTATCGAGTTTTTCGTGAACTTCTTTTGCTGAGTCCGAAAGAGCATTCATCCTGATTTTAGCCTCAATCACCTTTCGGATGGCATTTCTCAAAAGTGCGGGTTCAGGGTCTTTTTCTTCCAAGATAGCGCCGATAAAACCAGCAGCGTGTTCCGCATCTTTGAGAGATTCAATTAGGGACTCGCGGTAGCTATCGCTGGTAGGCATTTTCATTTCTTTCATAATCGGCCGAATACTCCTTCGCTTTGAGAATATCTTGTTCTTGGGTACTTTTATCCCCACTACAGAGCAAAAGCACAATTGTCGCTCCTATTTGTCTAAAATAAATCCGGTAGCCAGGGCCGTAGTTAATCCTGAGTTCGCAGACACCATCTCCGACTGACTTATAATCCCCCAGATTGCCGAGACTAACTCGCTCAAGTCTTGCATCAACCTTAACTTGGGCTTTGCCATCTCGTAGGGAATAGTACCACTCTAAGAAAGGAATCCGGCCATCGGGTCGGATGTAACGTCGAATTTCCCTGGGTTGTACTTCCATAATTTTATCGCAGTCGATCGGCAATTTCTATCGTAGGGCGATCGACAGTACATTCAGCCGGCAACTCAATATCTGCGACAGTAATTTCTAGTTTAAATCCTAACGCTTCGAGCAATTCTACCAAACTATAAATTTCCGAACCGCCTCTTGCTGTCAGCATCTTGTCAAGTTTTTCCCATTGAAGTTGAGCTGACTCTGATAAATTGTTGAACTTTAGCCGAGAATCTACAACGTCTTTGAGTACCATTTGGAGCAATTTAGGTTCATCGCTGGCTTCTGTCAATGTCACCTCGATATAACCTGCTGCTTCTTGGGCATTTCTCAGAGATTCGATCAGAAATTCTTGGTAACTCCTACTCGTTGGTGCTTTCACGTCTTTCATAGTCTCTCCAATATTGAATAGCTTTGCCAATATCTCGCTCTTGAGTGCTCTTATCTCCACCTATTAGCAGAAGTACAATTGTCAGCCCGACTTGTCCAAAGTAAAGCCGATATCCAGGGCCACAGTCAATTTTGAGTTCAAAAACTCCTTCTCCGACGGACTTACAATCTCCTAGATTACCAGTCATGACTCGCTTAAGCCTTAACCGAATCCTGTTTTTGCCTGTGGTATCCCGGAGTGAGTTATACCAATCTTCAAAAGGATTTGTCCCATCTGCTCTCAGGTAGTTGCGAATTTCCCTGGGTTGTACTTCCATGATTTTATCGTAATTGATTAACAATTTCTATCGTAAGGCGAGCGACATTGCATTAAGTGGGCAAATAAATCATACTTAAGACAGAGGTATTCGATAGAAAAAATAGTAAACCTTGTTTCAGGAAACAAAGATTAAATCAAACAGGGCATTGTGAATGAATTTTAAATCGATCGCAAAAACCAATCTACTATTCGGCAGCCTGATAATTAGCCTCGGATTGCAATCACTTCCAGCCACAGCGCAAGCAGTCACCGACGCGCAAGTTTCCGCCCTCGTAGAAGCGCTGCGACAAGCCGCGCCGCCTCAAACCGCAAATGACGGAATGTACAGTCAGTGGCAAGTTTTACCGAATAATATTTCCCGCTGGGCAAAATTCTGTACCAAACAAGATTTAACACCGCAACAATTTGAGGCAGACGCGACAAAAGCCAAATCAATTGTTACCTGTATCGTGGGCGATTTGCTGCGCGACGAATACAAAGCTAGCAGCAACAATGAATTAACCGCTGTACGCCGCGCCGCTTGCTGGTGGATGACTGGGGACTCCGCAGCTTGCAAAAGTGGCGCAACTGCTACTTTTGCGGAGAAAGTTGTCAGCGTTTACCAGCAGCAGCGGGCTAAAAAGTAAGGTTTGTGCTGCGGGATTTAGATTTTTTTTTACCGCAGATAGGGGAAGATTAACGCAGATTAACGCAGATGAATTGCGATGGATTTTATTCCCCGATCGCCAATTCATCTTCTTTTAAAATAACTCTTAGCCTAAATCCTAGCGCATCCAATAACGCGATCAAAGTGTAAATTTCATCAGCGCCACTTTCGGAAATAATTTTATCTAGTTTTTCGTGGTGCACTTTAGCTGGCTTTGAAAGATTGTTCGCCCGCAAACACGCATCAATTACGTCTTGAAATTCCGCCCGCAGCAGTTGAGAATCCGGTGATTCTGCTGTCTTTAGCCACACTCAGGTAAGCCGCAGCTTCGGCGGGGTTTTTTAGCGATTCAATTAGTGCATTTAGCCAGCTATCACTGGTTGGCGCTGTCACGTTCTTCATAAGACTTGTATTGCATTCATCCCCAAATTATCTTGAAATTATCTGCGTTGTATCTGTGTCGATCTGCCTGATATTTGCGGTTTCTGTATCGATGAAAGATTTATGTAATTCAAGTCTATTTTCTGCCTGACTTCTCATCAACTTTTGCACACTGGCTAAAGCTCGATTTAATTCATAACTCTTTCTTTCCGAATTATGCAAAAAAGCCTGTTGTTCTTCCTCAATCATTAACACATCCTGCCGCACCAAACCATCTAATAACTTTTGAGCAGCACCGAAACAACGATTTTTGATAAACCTGCGAAACCAAACAGGCAATTTGTGCAGCCGCCAAAACGCATTTAATGAGGTAAAATGAATTAAATAAGCGCGAGTTGCCGTCTCGCTCACCGGACAAACCAAGCAGTAAATCTTAAAGTCGCTCCCCAAAGTTGAAACCCAGTGCGGGTAAACGTAACTCACCTCTAGCGGTTCCGGGTGCAGTCGGCGCAGAGATTTAAAAAATAACTGGGAAATTGACCAAATTTTATCTATTTTGTAATAACTTTGTGCCTGATAGCGAGCAGTTACTTGATGCTCGTTTTCTTCTAAAGTATCTAACACCGGATTTGCCCAAGCTTGCCAATCATCGTGCAAGTGTCCGTGGTACATATCCATCAAGTTTTCAATTAAAAATGAATAGTGTGCCTGACAGTCGATGACTGAAACTGTGGCAATATAATTGAGATGTTCCCACTCTGGCACATCCAGTAAATGAGTTTTTTCGGCTTGTGTTTCGTCGCCTGGAAACAGCCATATAAAACCGTTTTGTTCCTTGACTGGATAGGAGCGAATTTTGCAGTTAGGTAGCTTTTGATTTTCTGCTAAATAATCGACTTCGGCGCATTCTCCGCTTGCATTTAACCGCCATCCGTGGTAAGCGCATTCGATTAAATCGCCTTTAACTTTGCCGTGGCTGAGTTTAACTTGCCGGTGCGGACATCTATCTTCTAAAGCGTTGATTTTGCCTGCACTGTCGCGGAAAAGTACGATCGCCCGATTCCAGATTTTCGCAGCTACGGGCTGAGTTTGCACCTCCGTGCTGCGGGCGATCGCATACCAGCGATCGAGATTAATGCCCAACTCGCGGATGTGAGTTTTTTCTCCCCTTGCAGAACCCGATTTTATCGCGTTGTTTTGCATTACAAATGTTCCCAGATTACGCCCATAAAACAACCCAATTTTACAAAATAACAGCCGGGAAAGTAACGACCGTAAATCTTTTTAAATGTTCCTTCTGACAAATACCTGTCGCTGGCTAAATGCTTCAACCACTCAGGCGATAATCGAAACTTTAATAATCTTGAAGCATTGCGAAATCCGTATTTGGAACAGTCGGGAACAAAATCTTTCGTCGCACCTACTATGTAGCCGATTGTAGCAGGTGTTTCGACTTCCGATACATTATCTAAAAAAACGACTTTGCCGTGCGGGTTTAATATTTTTTTAATTGATTGGAGCGTGCTGGGCAGATGTTTTAGATGGTGAAAAGTGGAGGCACTAACGATTAAATCGAATTGGCGATCGAGTTCTAAGCTGCTGACATCCATTTGGATGTACTCAATATTGGGTGCGGGGCGTTTTTGACGGGCTATATCTAGCATTTTTTCTGACAAATCGACCGCCACTACACGATCGTAATACTTGGCTAATTCAAAAGCAAGAATTCCCGAACCGCAGCCAATATCTAATGCTGTACCTTTGCTGGTCGATAGGTTCTTAGTAAAAAAATCGTTCTTGCTTTGCAAAGTGGCAGCAAAATCGTATTCTGTGGCAAAAGCATCAAACATTACAGATTTATTGCGAATTTTCCAGTGACTCTTCAGCATCTATTATTGCTTTATACTCATTCAATATTTTAACCGCAGATGCACCCAGAGCGACGCCGATGATTTTTTTGTTCGCAAGCTCTGCCTTTTCTCCTGTGCGAAACCACACCCACAAACCGCAACCCATCTGAATTTCCAGCAATAAGCTGTGTTGCATCTAGATTGCCTATGGTATTAGAGAGGGAGAGGGGGAGAAGGGGAGAGGGGGAGAGGATTTGACGATTGTTCGATCGGGACTCGAAATATACAATTTAAATGCACAACAGCAATATCACCAACTCTCCTCAGCAGAGCGATCGCCCTTAATCCTGCGATCGGGGTGTTTGCAGTGAAAACTTTAGCCGTAAAAAGGTCAGGGCTAAAGTCCTCACTGCAAACCTTAGATTTTCAGCACGCCTTCGGGATTCACGGTCAAGAGCGATCGCCTCTGCAAACCCTCCTGAGATAAAATAGCATTAGCTGCCAACAAACCGCTGCTAACTGCCCTTTCCATTAAACCGCAAGGAAACGGCATTTTCACCCAATCTCCCGCAAACAAAAGATTAGGAACATCGCAGCAAGTCTCCGGGCGTTCCGCATAACTACCGGGCGGATATCCAGAGAAATTCTTTTGATTTACCAGTTCCCGGTGCAGCATATTTGCCTCTTTTAATTCCGGTACAATTTCGTACAATTCTTGCTCAAAAGTAGCCAGTAAAACTTCCTGATTCGGAAATTCTTTCTCCTTATAACAATAAGCGTGCAGTTCCACTACGCTGCCACCAGTTTGTTTGTTCCACTCGATGAACTGATCCTGAATTTTGTGGTAAAGCGTGATACTGTCAGTCAGTTTGTAGCCGGAAAGCGAACTGAAATTGCTGTGTTCCCAGGGAAATTCGCGATCGAACCAAAAACGGCACACCGCAAACGGATCGGCTATTTTCAAGCTCTCAATCCGGCTCTGCACCTGCGGATTCACCTCACCGCTGGCCAAGGTAAACAAATGCTGCATCCCCGGAACATCTGCCGCAAAAACATAGTAATCTGCCTGCAATGTTTGTCCCACATTCTGCGGTTGCGATTGGTTAACCGCTGCGGTCAACTGTACCTCATCTGCTTTTTTATCAACTACCTTAAATCGAGGCAAATCCCGCTGAGCTGGCCCGCTGACAACTCGCCCTTCGGCATCAAAAACTGCCCCGTGACAAGGACAGTGAAATTGACCGTCGTTCTGTTTCTGAACTGTGCAGCCTTGGTGAGTGCAGCTCAGAGAAATTGCCTCTTTACCGGATGGTACTGCGGCAAATACGCTGTCCCCAGCTCCGAAATATTCCGTAGAGTTGCTGTCAGTTAACAGCGCGTTTCGCTTTACCCAAAAAGGTATTTTACTTTGCACGTCTCCAGACTGGTAACTCAGAGAATCAATCTTGCCGTTTTCCCAGCGAATTTCACTGACTGCGACATCTGTCAATACTGTGCCGCCTTTGCTTTCAATGGCTCTGGCAATAGGCTGTACCAAACTCGTTCCCATATCTTGCCGCGTGCCGTTGAAGGCCAAACCTTCTGGATTTCCGAAAAAGTAAAAGTGGAAAAATTGCATTAATTCTCCCGCGCTCAATTCGTCGGGAGCGTTGAGGCTGGACTTGGCAAAAGGCAGAAAATACAAGTCGTAAAGTCCGCGCGGAAATTCACCTTTTACCCAGTCGGCAACTGATATATTGTCGAGGCGATCGAAAGTTTTTTGAGTTTGAAAACCGCCGATTTCTCGAAACACTTGCCAGTGAGCGGGTTTTGTGAGATTGATTCCCCACTTGAGCCGATTGGGAGAAGATATCCCCAAGTCAACTATGTTCCAGGGAAAAGCTGAATGGTTGGGACGGAAAACTTCTGGTTTGTATTTGCCGTCTCGAAACACAACGGCGTAGGATTCTAAAGATACAAAGTTATCGGTAATTTCTAGTTCTTCAACCACACTTTTGAGGTTGTAGTATTGCGGGAAAAAACCGTGGAAACCGTGTTCCATCATGAAGATTTCGTTCCCGAATTGTATCGGCCAACTAGCAATTTTGCCGCCGAGTTGGGGCGATTTGTCGAGCAGCGTCACGGCGAAACCCCGCTGGGAGAGTTCGTAAGCACAGGCGAGCCCTGCCAAGCCTGCACCTACAACTGCAACGGTTTTGCGGTTATTCAGCATTCGCGGCAAGTCAAGAGAATCTTGCACAAAAACGGCGGGCTCTGGCTTGGAAAATCGAGAGTAGCCCAGCAGCCCGCCTGCGGCACCGACTCCGAGGAATTTGAGGGCGGTGCGTCGAGAAACTG
This sequence comes from Microcoleus sp. A003_D6, assembly GCF_036702825.1. Classification (NCBI taxonomy): domain Bacteria; kingdom Bacillati; phylum Cyanobacteriota; class Cyanophyceae; order Oscillatoriales; family Microcoleaceae; genus Microcoleus; species Microcoleus sp. A003_D6. The sequence goes on from NZ_JAUBWA010000105.1 coordinate 11,913, forward strand.
GTTGGGATAGCGGTGAATTGGTTGATTGACTCATCAGCGGTACGCGGTAACGGGCTTTAAACACAAATACGCCATAAGGCATATATCATAGACCGAAAGCAGGATATGTGAAGAAATACTAAGACACATTTCCCCGTCCGATCGCGATCGCACCGTGTCAAGTTCGATCGCACACAATGTATAGTGGAAGCAAGAAGGCTTTAGTTATTGAGGATAGAAGCAAGAAAAAATAAGGAAAAAGCGATCGACCGCATAGCCTAAAATCATCTAAATAATTAAGTGTTTTTATTTATGTTGCTCTACTCTTGGCAACCGCCGTCATTCGATTTTAGATTTTCGATTTTAGATTTTAGATTTTGGAGGCGACCCCACGCATAAATTCAGGGGCTTGAGGATTTTAGATTTTAGATTTTGGATTGATTCCACGGATAAATCACGTGGCGGGTACCATCAAGAAACTCTTGGTCAATGATGCTAAAAAAACTAGGAGATTTTCAGCCAAAATCTTATGCCAAAGGTAGTCTCGGCGAATTGTAAGGAATAACTGGAAATAGATCCGAGGCAAAACAATTAACCAGTCGAGGTTTAAGTAAGTTGGCGCGAAAAAACCTAACTATTTTAAAACAACTAAATACAGAGAATGGATCTACTGAAATTACTCAATATATGGTCGCTCGATTCAGGTTATTCCTCACTCAATCCCAAGACAAAACCCAATTCAACTTGATAACTGCAAATGTGCCGCAAAAATTCAAATACGCCTGTATAGGTAATGCTGGTTAAACTCACATCTTGCACCATTCTTAAGAACGGGATCTCCGGCCCGTTCCACAAGAGATAAATTTTTTGTGGAACAGGCCGGAAAGCCTGTTCATAAAAGGATTATTGAGAATAGTGCAACATCTCAGTTAAATGCACCTGGCTGCTAGGTAAAAAACAGGAGTTACTACGTGAAGAAACTGGGTTTTTGCGTAAGTCCTGTTTCTGCAAAACTTCGGCATAATTTACAAAAGTTTACATAAGTGGTAAATGTCTTGGTGCTGGGACTCTGTGGGTGCTGGTGTCCACGCCCTACGGTAGATATTTGCGCTTGGTCTTGAATGCTAAGCTGTGTTGCATCTAGATTGCCTATGGTATTAGAGAGGGAGAGGGTCCGATGGGGATCGGGGGAGAGGATTTGACGATTGTTCGATCGGGACTCGAAATATACAATTTAAATGCACAACAGCTTAGAATCGTGCGGCGATCGCCAGCACAGTCAAATATTCGCACCCACATCCAAACTTTTGCCAACTGCTGCCGCCAACTGCGCCCTTAACCGCCCCAAAACCATGCACTACCAATCCCAGCAGCACCGCCAAAAACGCACGACTCAGAAAAAAATTAAAACAGCTATTTTTTACTTTTTGACAGCAATATTTTTCTGCTGGAGTACCGCCAACCTCGCTACAATTGCCCAAAACACAAACTCGGGTGGACTTAACGGGCAAGAAATGAGAGATATTCTCGATCGGGGAAACCTCACCGAAGCCGTAACCAGAATCGAAGAAAGCTGGGAAGAAGACTATCAAACATACTTTGAACAAGACTTTGAGACCCGTGCGAAAACCGCCGAAGCAATATCAAAAACTCTCTCCCGGCTAGCAGTTCAAACCAATAAAAAACCAGCTTTAATTTACGCCATCCCGCGCACCGACCAACTAGAATTAATCTTAATATTGCCCGATCGCCCGCCAATTCTCCGCAGCGTTCCGGAAGCCAAACAAGAGAAATTGCTCTCAGTAGTCAAAGAATTCAGCAGCGAAATCACCAACCCGGTAAAACTCAACACCACCACCTATTTAGAACCAGCTCAACAACTCTACAAATGGATAGTTGCACCCCTAGAAACAGATTTGCAAACAGCAAAAATTGAAACATTGCTGTTCTGCGTCGGCGCAGGTTTGCGAACCGTACCCCTAGCAGCAATGCACGACGGACAGCAATTTCTGATCCAAAAATACAGCCTCGCCCGCATCCCCGCATTCAAATTCACAGACAGCAATTACACCAACCTCAGAAACGCCCAAGTCCTAGCAATGGGAGCATCAAATTTCTCAGAAACGGCGAACAAAGAACCGCTACCGGCAGTGCCGTTAGAATTGAGCGCGATCGCCCGACAGTGGCCCGGTCAATCCTTTCTCAACCAAGACTTCACCATAGTAAACTTGCAATCCCAGCGACTGCAACACAAATACGGAATCATCCACCTTGCCACCCATGCGGAATTCCGCCCCGGAACCCCAAATAACTCCTACATTCAATTTTGGGACACCCAACTAGGCCTCGATCAAATGAGAGATTTAAAATGGAACAATCCGCCGCTCGAACTGTTAGTATTAAGCGCCTGTAGAACCGCCTTGGGAGACAAAGAAGCAGAACTCGGATTTGCAGGTTTAGCGCTGCAATCGGGAGCAAAATCAGCTCTCGCCAGCCTTTGGTACGTCAGCGATGCGGGGACTCTCGCCCTGATGACAGAGTTTTACCAGCAGTTAAGAATCCGCAGGCCAAATGACCCTCCAATCATTAAAGCTGAAGCTCTCAGGCAAGCACAAATTGCCGCGATCGAAGGCAAAGTGACGATCGAAGGCGGTCAACTGCGAAGTGCCCGAGGCGACACTCCCTTGCCCCCGTCCATCCCCAAACTCGACAGCAAAGATTTATCCCATCCGTATTATTGGGCAGCTTTCAGCATTATCGGCAGTCCTTGGTAAGTTAAGCTGTTCTGCATTTAAATTGGCTGTCAAAAAACAATCAAACTCTTGTGGGGTGGGCTTCTAGCCCGCCCCGAATATGCAATTTAAATGCGCGACAGCTTATATCAACTCCGGCTGCGCCGGAATGATAAGCGAGGACATGGCAGTGCCGTTTCTTGCGCGCCAGATTTATTAGACCTCTTGCAAAAATAACTAGGACGGGCTCTGGGGCCCATCCCACAAAAAAACATTTTCCTTGTGGAACGGGCCGGAGAGCCCGTTCCAAAATTTGATTAAAAGGACTTTTGCAAGAGGTCTATTGTAGGGACACGGCACTGCCGTGTCCTAATTTCGGGTGATATTAATTCCGATGCAACCAAAATTGATATCAGTCCCCACTTAGATACGCCTGGACTTATCGCCTATGAGGCCCGCCCAATTTCTAGGCTTTGCGCGATCGGCGGATCAGGACACTTACAAATTGTCCCGGCTTTGGGCCTCGCTGCGGCGGGCTCCAATCGCCAACGGCCGCAAATCCCAGCCGATACAAGGTGTGGATGGTTTCTAACACGGCTTTGCGGGAACCGACAACGGTGATTCGCACGACTTCCTGTTCTGATACTGCTGATTCGTCATTTGGACGATCGAACAAGTTATCGTCAGGCAAGAATTCCTGTGACATAATATGGTCTCCTGGTTTTTGGTTTTTTTTGTAGGAAAACCCAAAAACCCAGCCGCCCCGCACGGTAACGCAAGCAGGGCGGCTACAGAGAATGCTACGATTCTCAATTAGCCTCCATACTGGTGTACTCAGTTTGGCGGTTATGCTGTCCATTGCTGCTACCAACAGCTTTGGGCAGTGCAACTAGATTTTCGGGCGACCCGGGCTGCCTCCTCTACAAGCAAAGCAACCTCTAACTTCAAAGCGTAGCCGCTTTGGGGGCAGCCGTCAATCGATTTGAGATTTTTGATGTGAGATGCTACCAGATGTTTGGTAAGTCGATCGCTGGCAGGGGGACGCTCGCACTGCGCGATAATTGTACGGGAACCTGTAGGGAAACGGCATTGCCGTGTCAGGCGGGGGACTTTGCCGAATCGCGAGTTCTTTGGTAAGTCGATCGCGATCGCGGGACGATCGCACCTACCCTTTCAGAAGAAACTAAAATTCTGGTTCTGTAATCCTGCGCGCTTTTTCTTGACCGACGATCGAGGTGATAAACTGTACAACATATAGTAATTCAATGCCTGTAGCTGTCGGCAAACAACCCGCCGCCAACCTGTGACGAATCAAGCGGGAGCCTTCAAGGGGAAAGAAAGATGAAAAAATTAGAATTTTTGCTACAGAAAGAAGGCGATCGCGCCTGGTTGCCCCTAGAAACCCCCGACGTGGAAATTCTAGAAGGTAAATACCGCGTCGTTGCTCGCATCCAGCACCCCAACACCGACATCGAAATTCGCATCACCCATACATCCTTCGAGGGATCGGCACAGCGGAAAGTCCAAAGCCGATCGGCCCGCACCAACCCCGAAGGATTAGTCGTGATCATTCCCTACACCAGGCTCAAACCCGGACTGTGGGAACTCTCCTGCTTGCCAGATCCCCAATCAACACCACTAAAACCTTGGCAGTACGGCGTTCAGTTGGAAGTATTGCCCGCAGAATCGGAAACCTCCGAACCCCTACCGCCGATCGACCAAACCGAACCTGCAACCTCCCCCTCAAACTCAGAAAACCCAGCTAAGGCCGATCGCCCAGCCCCAAAAATCGCAGCACCAGTCGATCGCCCCGCACCAACCCAACTCCCAGCAGCCGCTGAGGCACCGCAGCAGACCAAAATCTACCAATTCCCGAGTCTCCAAACCCCCGAACCCAAACCGGGCGTCCAACTCGAACTCGTCCTCGATCGAGAAACCTTCGTCACCCAACTCGGTCGCCCCTTAATCATTTCCGGCAAAATCGACATTCCCCAACACCCCCAACAAAGCAGAAAAACAGCAACTCTCATCCCCGAATCCGAATCGCAAGAACTCAAACAACTCATCGGTTCAGCACAACTGCAAATCTACCTGCGCGACCCCCAAACCTCAAAAATTCTCGCCCAAATCCAGCAGCCGATGCCAGAACAAGCCCCCCCCTGCATCTTTGCCTGCGTTACCTACATCCCAACCGAGTGCAAAAGCCGCCTAATTTTAGGAGAAGCAATTCTCAGCAGCGGCAGCGTCGCCCTAGCCACCAAACTATTCACAATTACAGCCCGTTTAGAGCATCTTCTACAGGAAATTAAAGACAATTTCATCGAAGAAAAGCATCAAGCCGAACTCTCCCCAACAGCCTCAAAACAGCCGGGAAGCGCCAAAAATCTATCCTTCCTCAAGCTAGTAGAAAAATCCTTAGACCCTCCCTCCCCCGCCGAACCCCCAACCACTGAAGCTCTACCCCCTCTACTGGCTGCGCGTCAAACCCCAAGTGCAGGCGGCCTAGAACTGCCTGCTTTCGGTAACAAACTGCCCGACAGCAGCCGATCGCAATTGCTTTCGGAAATCTCCAATTCTCCTCAAACATCCGCAGAGTCGATCGACCCGCAAACCAAACCTTTAGACCTCCCAAATCCCACTCAAACAGCCGAAATCGGAGCGATCGACCAAAAACCCGAAAACAGCCCCGAATTAGAAACAACCGCCCCAGAAACCCAGCCAGCACCCTCACAAAAGGCATTTCAAACCTTAAACGTCCAAAATAGATTTTGGTCGCGACTGAGTTCCTTAGCCAGCAACGGCGAATCCCCCGACTGGCTCAAAGCAACCACCCTGTCGCCCACTCTAAAAGCCACCGCCAATAGCAGCGACGCAATTGCCGTTGTGGAAGAAAGCAGCGCCACCCAGCAGCAACCCGAAACCAGCGAAACAATTTCCGACCCCCAATCCACTAGCCCCGAAGCCAGAGAATTTGTCGTTTTTGACGAACCCCCGCAGCCGAAACAAGTTTCTCAAAAAACCGCAACTGTCGAAGCAGAAGCAACTCCCCCAACTCCCTACGTTTTGCCAGAAGACGAGTTAGTACCGATGCCCGTTTTGGAATTGCCGCGCGCCGAAATCATCGCGGGCGGGCCTGTAAAAGTGCAAGTGCAACTGCCGGAATTAATGCCCCGGATTTATGTGAAAGTTTGGGTGTACGATCGGCAAACCTACCTGATTCTCGACGGGCCGCGCTGGATTACCGAATTTAAAGCTAACGGCTTGGGAAACGTGCGAGCAAGTATCGAGTTAGAGATTCCCTACGGCTGCATGGAAGTCGAATTTGAGGCGATCGCCGTCGAAATGCAAACTCAGCGGGAAAGCCACAAAATAAGCGTTCACCGCCAAGTTTTACCCCCATCCGGCCCAACTTTACCCCTCGAAGGGTAAGCCCAAATCCGCGTGCATCCCCGTTCATCGGCTGACATCTGCGGTTAAAAATTTCTACTTACTTACCCGCCAACTGCCGAAACTTCTTCTTAAACTTATTCTTATACACGTAGATCGATCGCTGTAAATCCTCAACTTGCAGCGACATTTCGGCAGCTAAACCCGTGCGGTTCCAAACATCTTCCTGACACTTGCGGCGGCAAAAATTCATCGGTTCCGAGTAAACTTTCCCACTCGATAAAGTCGGTTTAGGGCCGCACCAGTGAATCACCGTCGCCTGATTCCGATCGCCCGCAGGCCCGCTTGACTCCACCGGAAACCGCTTTCTCAGCAAATCCTGGTCAAAATCCGGCACCAACAACTGCATATCCACATTCTGCACCCGCAGCCGATTTTCTTGTGCTGCCCGGAAAATCATAAAGTTCAAAAACCCCATTTCTCCGTACTTAAATATCCCCGGATTTGCCGCCGTAAAATCTAAAATTTCCACGTATTCTTCCAAGCTAAAAACGCCGCGTTTAGCAAAAAAAGTACCCGTGCAAAAATAGTTCGATCGCGATTGAGACCACCGAAAATTTGGGAAATGCTTCTCAACGCCCGGAATGTCAAAGAAAAATTCCGAAACATCCGCATCCGAGTAATCGTAACAAGGCTTGTCTACAATAAAATCAAAATCTTGAAAGTTAGCCAACTTGAGAACATCGCCCCAGACGATCGTATCCGCATCCAAAACCATAAAATTTGACCAAGGACTTTCCCAAAAAGCAATCATTTTAGTTTTGCCCCAACCAAAACTTCTTTTCCTCAGAACCTCTTGGGAAACGGTTGTACGATCGATAACTCGCACCCCGTAGGACTTTTCCAAAGCACTCACAGAAAATGTACCGTCAATCAACAGACAAATCGGCACATCTCCCAGGAAATATCGGATGCTAGCACAGCAACCCTTAGCAAACAGATAATCCTGGTCGCAGCAGGCAATAATAATACCAAAATCTTCCATAAACCCTCACTCTTTTACTAACTTGCCCACCCACAGCGTTTCGGTTTTTTGTTCTGAAAGCAGCTCGATTTTCAAGTTTGGCATTTTCGCCAGCTTAGCACTAAACTCCTGCGATCGCCCTCTCACAAAAACATCGCTAAAACCTCTAGGAATCTTGGGTATAGTTGGTCTAGCCTAACGGAGCGACTGCGGGTAAAGCAACACCAATTGCAGTCGCACCGCTAGACAACAAAAAAATTGTGTTAGAGTAGCGGGAAATAAAACCCGCTGACGGGCAGTCTCAAAAATGGCGATCGCACGCGGCAAGTCCCGACTGCTGGGGCGATCGGAAAACCAAAATTTGTCAAGTCTGAAATTGGGCTTCGACGGGGTAAATATATCAGCCTTTAGCCCTCCGTTCCCCACTCCAGGCGGAAAAATAGCCCCTTGCGGGCCGCGAGGTTTAAAGTTAGGTTAAAAACCTTGACATATAATATGATCGAAAGCTGTATAAGGGAGGCGACAAGCAAGCCTAATCCTACCTATAACTGCCTGTTAAGTCTGGCGCAACCGAGGACTCGGGGCAGTTGTGTGTTTGAGGCAGATTGTGGTCGAACCCGTACAACCAGTTGTGGAACGATCCCAGAGCAACTAAAGCAAGTCTTGCGATCGAGAGATGAAATTAGCAGGTGATGGTACAATCAACTGTAATGTAATGTAATGTGGGCTTGACCTGAATTGATGCCCTTGCCGTACAAGGGGCCAGCCCCCTACGTTCAAGCGGGAACTACTCAAGGGGGAACTAGACACGCCTACTGTGAATCAACAGTTATGGATAGGTTCTATTTTGACAGTTATTATTGTCAACAGGCAAGCAACCACAAAAATTAGCAGTTGGGAATTGCCGATCGAGTTGAATAGAGTGTGAAGGTGTGAGGAAAATGAACAGAACTTTTTGGAATTTACTGCTAGTATCCCCTGCAATTCTGGGGCTATCATCAATCGTCAGTGCCACTGCGATCGCCGCAGAAGCGACCGCAACCGCTGAAGCCAACCAGCTAGCTAAAGCTCAGTCATCTGAATCAAAAATTGCAGAAATAGTTGCAGAAATAGTTGCAGAACCAGTTGCAGCAGCCCCTGCGGCCCCAGAAAAGCTGGCTTTAAACAGCAGCGCTGAAGCGACCCAAACCCCGGTCGCCAACTCCGCAGACGCACAAAAACAGCCGGAAAAACTGGCCTCAATCGAACCAGACACCAGCGCGGCAGCACTGCAAACAACAGCGCTCGACATCAAAACAGCCGCCCCAATCGCTCCCGCCAGCACAGCAGCAGTGACTGAACCCCTGGCAGCAGCAGGGACAGCCGAACCGTTGCCCCAAGCATCAGACTTGGCAGTGCAAAGCAGCCTGACAGAAGTTGCTGGAAAAATTCAAGTGCCAGCAGTCGCCGCTGTCCCCCCAGCTACTACCCCAGCTACTAAAGTAGAAATTGCTCAGACAGCACCAGCCGGAATGGGCGGCCCGATCGTCCCTGTCGCTCCCCAAGCGCTCCCGACTCAACAGTCGGGAACCATGTCCCAGGTGACATCGGTCTCTCAGCTCTCCGACGTGCGGCCGACAGATTGGGCATTCCAAGCCCTGCAATCCCTAGTCGAACGCTACGGTTGTATCGCAGGCTATCCCGACGGCACCTACCGCGGCAACCGCGCCCTGACTCGCTACGAATTTGCAGCCGGCGTCAACGCTTGCTTAGACCAAGTAACCAAGCTAATTAGCTCGTCAACAGGTACCTTCGTCACCAAAGACGACTTAGCCATCCTGCAACGCCTGCAAGAAGAATTTGCCGCCGAACTCGCTACCCTGCGCGGACGAGTAGACGGCCTAGAAGCTCGCACCGCAGAACTCGAAGCCAACCAGTTCTCCACCACTACCAAACTGGCAGGAGAAGTCATTTTTGCCGTCAGCGACACCTTCGGAGATGGTGTCGGCCTTGACGACGACAAAACTGCCACCAACCTCGGCTACCGGGTGCGGTTGAACTTAAACACCAGCTTCACCGGTCGAGACTTGCTCAGAACCCGCTTGCAAGCTAGAAACATCGCCAACTACGGTACAGCCACTACCACTGGTACGAACATGGCTCGCCTCGCCATCGACGGCGAAGACGGCAGCCAATTCACCCTCGATCAAGTGTGGTATCGCTTTCCAGTAGGCAACGCTACAGTCTGGTTCGGCCCGAAAGGACTGAGGCTCGATGACGTTGCCGAACTGACTGCTCCCTTGGAAAGCAGTGGCAACGGTGCTCTCTCCAGGTTTGGACGTTATAACCCAGCAGTGTTCCGCGGCCCCGAAGGAGCTGGTGCTGTTGTGAAATACAACTTAGGCGCCGTGAGAGCCACAGTAGGTTATCTTGCTTCCGACGGCGACGCTCCCAACCCAGCCAGTGGCAGGGGCATTTTCGACGGTTCTTTCAGCGCTTTGGGCCAGCTCAACTTCTCTCTGGGCAAAGCATTTGACATTGGGGCAACTTACACCCGGAAATACAATCGGGGAGGCGATGTTGGCATCATGGGCGGCACCGGCAGTTCTTTGGCTAATCGGCCCTTCGGTCAATCAGCCACTGCATCAGATAACTTTGGGGTGCAGGTTAACTTCAAACCGAGCCAGCGCTTTCAGCTTGGCGGTTGGTACGGTTACACGAAGGCTGAACAACTGCGGGGCGGCGACAATGAGGCTACCATCCAAAATGGTGCTGTTTTCTTGGCGCTGCCAGATTTTGGTAAGCCTGGGAACCTCCTCGGTTTGATCGCCGGCGTACCGCCAAAAGTTACTGAGAGCGATCTCGGCAGAGACCGCAAAACCTCTTATCACTTAGAGGGTTTCTATCGCTTCCAAGTTAATGACTTTATTTCAGTGACACCGGGCGTTTACGTGATTTTGAATCCGGAACACAACAACAGAAACGATGATATCTGGGTAGGAGTCCTGCGGACTACCTTTAGTTTCTAAGGTTCCGAAATATCTACTGACAGGTAAAAGCGGCAGTTTCCTGCCGCTTTTAGTGTTTGGTGATTTGTGTTTGTTGATTTGTGATTTGTTACTGGTTATTTGTTATTAGAACTCAGATATTGCAGCATTCTCAAGAACAGGCAAGATGCCTGTTCCACAAAGAGTGAATTTTCTTCTTGTGGAACAGGCATCTTGCCTGTTCATTAAAGGCTTATTGAGAATGGTGTAACATCTCAGTTAGAACAAACAACAAACAAATAATAACTGACTACTGACTACTGACTGCTGACTGCTGACTGCTGACTATGAATTTTGGCGGCAAATCCCGAATACGGAGGTGTAGCCGTGCAGAAAGGTGCTGCCGCCTACGGGGCCGATTTCGCCGTTGCAGAAAAAGCCGCTCAGGGGGATGTTTTTGATGTATCTGCCGAACAGTCGCGAGTCAAAGTTCGACTGGCCGTAAAGCCCTTCGCCCCGCCCCAGACAAGAGAACATCAAGGCGCCGGCACTGGATGTACCGCTGTACTCGGCGGCTCGCTGATAGCGATCGAGCAGCATTTCTAGGTCTTCTGCGGAGGTGCGGGCGTCCCGCAGGTGAAATTGGATGCGCTGTCCGGGACGGACTCGATCGCCGATCGCAATTGCTCCCACTTTCGGATCTACTCCCAACAGATTGCGGATTAAAAAATCTCCAGGCTCTAATTTCAGCTTGAATTCATCGCTAACTAAGCCTACAAATAACGAGTGCTGCGCTAATTCTCGGTCTTCTTCGCTCAAAGTTTGAACTAACTCTCGCAAAGCCTCTAAGGGCGATCGCTCGATGCCTCCGCTGCCGCTATCGTCGGTTTGTTCTTCGAGTTTCAGCAAAATATTCCGATCTCCTTCCGTCACCCGATAAGGATGCCCGATCGGCCTGCAACCTTGAGCTACGATCGTTTCCAAAACTATATTTCCGCTCAAAGCTACCCCAACCGTCCCTTCTCGGTAAAGCTGATAGTCGCAAAACAGCGCCGCGCCTCTGCCCGCACCGTCCCCGCCGGCCAGACCCCCTACCTTCGCCGCACCCGGATAAGCATAATCTAGCCCTTGCAGCAAATCGTTAATTTTTGCGGCAAAGGGGTCGGCAAAAATGATAAACTGCGGTTCTTCCCGGGCTGGTACGCCCAAGAGATCCACCCAAGTATCCGGGGGACTGTCTAAGTCCGGCAGTTCTTCTGCACCGACGTGAAAAGTTCTGACATTCACTCCCGGCAAGCGGGCCAGACTCAGGCTGACTGCCGGAGATCCCTCGACTTCTTCGGTGAGGCCGCCTCGGTTCGTGCCGATGACTCCTCCCCCGCCGCAGCCCAGGATAGCTGGCACCGGCAGCAGTTCTCGGAGTAAAGGCATCAGCCGAGAATACTCGCTGGCAAAGGCAGACGAGATAAATATCAGCGCTAAATCAGCCGGGCCTTCTAGGTCGCGATCGGCTTGTTCTACAACTTCTTTGAGGGCGGATTCCAAAGAGGGACGGGTTGATAAAGCGCTGACCCATTGCATTTGGTTTTGCTTGTCCATAAGACGAACTTCTCTATAAAACTATCTCTATACATTAGGCTAACCGGAACTGGCCGCTGGGGCGACGGTATTGTTGGGCGATCGATTCCCCCAGCAGACCGTTCTTGTGTTAACATAAGTTAACATGAGTCTCGAATAAATCTGTTGAGTGAAAAATGCCGTCTTCAGCTAAATCTTAAAAGATAAAGCTCAATACAGTTTGACACACCAACCTCCTGTAATGTTTTCATCAAAAGTAAGGTCGGCTCGACCTGCATTGATGCCTGTGCATTCTTCCCCCACCGATGGGCTAGAGTAAAGCAGGAAGTAGAGACGCCTGCTGCGATCGCAGCTATGGACGGTTTCTATCTGGGCTGCTGCAACAGCAGCGCATCTCAAGCTAGTATTAGCTGGGTAACCAGGTCGAAACTGCCAATCAAACACAAACTAACATTCAAAAAGAAAACCTTTCTTACTTAAAAAGGTCAGGAACCTCAACCTAAAGGCATGAGGCTTGAAAGAGAAATCTAACAAGCCATCCTGACCAGCTTAAGTCTTTACTGACTACGTTTTTTGAGTCACGATACCGGAGAATGCGAAGCTAGTTTTCCGCTCTATCGCTTGCAACTAAACAGTCTTAAGGTCACTGAGATAGTGTTGCTAGCCTAACAAGCTCACTAAACATTGACCGACAAGCTAACTTTACCCCAGAAATGGGAGTTTGAGGCCACCATGCCTCACGGGAGGGGCAACCATACCCCTCCACCCCGCGAGGGGATTCAAATTAAATGTAAAGCCGTGCTAACAGCACGGGGTTTCTACCCATTTTTCTGATGACAACAACACCCGCAGGCAACATCCAAGAAAAAATTGAAGAAGAACTAGAAAGCGCTCGTAGCGTCTGTGACATCAAGGGCGCAACTTCCGGGGAATGCGCGGCGGCGTGGGACGCAGTTGAAGAACTGCAAGCAGAAGCTTCCCACCAAAAGCAAGTCAAACCTAAGAATTCCTTTGAAAAATATTGCGACGACAATCCTGACGCTGCTGAGTGCCGCATCTACGACGAATAAACGAGCAATCTAGCTCTACGCCTTCGCTCCCGTGCCGGAATCTAACTTTTGGCGCGGGAAATTTTTACGGTTTAAGCCTCCAGGTAAGGGCGAGATTTGCCCGCCTTAGCTGTCTCAACGACCCAAGAAAGAAAGCGCGCGAACAAAATTTGGCAAAAGTCTAGCAGCAACTCGAACATTAAGAGCTTGACTAAAGTGCCAAATAGTTTGCTAAAATTCTCCAGAGTTAATCATTGAGAGGAAGTTTTGTGTTTGCC